>JAIRVN010000114.1 GCA_031253875.1 Deltaproteobacteria bacterium
CGCATGATGGGCTTGCCGCTCCTGGTGCTGGACGTCATGTTCGACTGCGCGCGCAAGCGCCCGAACCTGCAATGGGTGGAAGCTTCCTGGGCGCTGGAGGACAACGACCAGATCAACCAGCTTATCGAAGATTTCGGCGGTGTGCTGGACAAGCGCTACCGCATTTACCGCCGGGAGATGCACGGTGCCTGATTCCATGCCGCAACGTGTCCTGCTCGCCGGGGGCACAGGCTTTGTGGGACGCCATCTGGCGCGGGCGCTTGCCGGACGGACGGAGCTTTCCTGCATGGCCCGCGTGGCATCGCGTACCGATCTGCTGCCGCCGGGCACACGCATTTTTCAGACGGACATCGCCACAGGACAGGGCGTTGACGCTGCCATGGAAGGACAGGACTGCCTTATCCATCTGGCGGCTACGCTCTTTGCCGCCTCCTGGCAAACGTACCTGCGCGACGCCGTCCAACTGGCGCAACAGCTCGGCGCGGCCGCGCGGCGCGCCGGAGTCGGGCGCATTGTGCTGGTCTCGAGCCTGGCCGCCACAGGTCCCTGCGCCCAAAGCCCCGGCGTGGCGGATGATGCCCTTCCCGCGCCTGTTTCCGCCTACGGCTGGTCAAAATACATGGCGGAACTGGCCTGTGCCCGGGAATTTCCTCCGACCGGTCTGGTCATACTACGTCCACCCATCATTTACGGACCAGACGACAAAGGACTCCTGCCCTGTTTCAAAGCCGCGAAATACGGCATCATCGCGGTTCCCGACCGGGTTTTTCCCGTTTCCGCCGTGCATGTTCAAGATGCGGTGCAGGGCATTGTGTGCTGTCTCAAACCCGAGGCCCGAGGCGTCTACCACATCAATGACGGCGCGGAACACAGCATGGCTTCGCTGGGCCTTGCCATGGCCGCCGCCTTTGGCCGTAAGGCGCGTGTGCTGCGTGTGCCGCGTCCATTGCTGGCCGCCTCGGCCGCGCTGGCGCGTTGTGTCACAGCTTGCGGCCTGCCGCCAGGTTCCTGGAATATGGACAAATACCGCGAAGCCTGCGCCGAAGGTTGGCTGTGCTCTGCCTCGCGCATCAAGGCGGAACTCGGCTACGCGCCTTCCGTGCCTTTGCGGGAAGGCATGACGGACGCTGTCGCGGGGTATAGACGATTGGGCTGGCTGTGATCATGAAGATCACCCTGCAAAATCTCTCCAAAGCCTTGGGCGGACGGGATATCTTCACCGATTTCTCGCTGGATCTGGATGACGGCGTACGCTTGTGCGTATGCGGCGCAAACGGCACGGGCAAATCCACGCTGCTGCGCATGCTGGCCGGCCAGGAAGCTCCAGATGCCGGCAAAGTGCTCATGCCGCAAACATGCCGCCTGGGTTACACGGCGCAGGAACTCGACGGTGAGACCCTGGAACGCCCTGCGCTGGACTGGGTACAGGATGTGCTGCCCGACTGGAACGAATTCTGGCGGGACTGGGAAAAGGCGGCGGCACAGCATGATGAAGCGGTCATGCTGCGCCTGACGAATCGCCAGCATGAGCTGGAAGCGCGCTACGGCTATAATCCTGAACAACGGGCTCGTGAGGTCCTCACCGGGCTTGGATTTACTGAGCGCCGCCTGGAGCGCCGCCTGGGACAACTTTCCGGCGGCTGGCGGGAACGCGCCAAACTGGCGCGCGTACTGACTGCCGGAGCGGACGTCTTGCTGCTCGACGAGCCTACGAACCACCTGGATATGGAAGCGGTGGAATGGCTGGAGTCTTTTTTGCTCGCCTTCGAGGGCGTACTGATTTTCGTGGCACACGACCGCATGTTCATGGACAAGATGGGCACGCATGTCCTCTATCTTGGCGGTGTCCGGCCGGTGTTCCGCAAGGCCACGTTCACACGTTTTCTCGCCATGCAGGAAGAACTGGAGGCGCAGAGGGAACGTGAGAACAAACGTCTGAGCGACGAAATTCAACGCAAAATGGCTTTTGTCGAACGGTTCCGGGCCAAGGCCACCAAGGCGCGCCAAGCGGCATCACGCCAGAAAATGGCAAAAAAGCTGGAAAAAGAGCTGGAAAATTCTCAGCCGGAACTGCGGCGCAAGGAACTCAACTTCCGGTGGCCGGAGCCCGCGCGGGCGGAAAAGCTCATCCTCAGCGCGACGGATATGGAATACCGTTTCCCGGACGGAGGCAGTAAATGGCCGCCCCTGTCCTTCACCATTTACCGGGGGCAGCGCATTGCTCTGGTGGGCCGCAACGGCAGCGGCAAATCCGTATTGCTGCGGGTGATAGCCGGCCTCCTGGAGAAAAGCCGTGGCATGTTGAGCAAGGGCTCTCTGGTGCGCCTTGGCTATTTCAGCCAGCATCAGATGGAAACCCTCCAGGCGCAAGGTACGGTGCTCGCTGAAATCCGACGCCTGAGCGATCCGCGCACCCATGAAGAAGAGCTCATGAGCGTGCTGGGCCTCTTTTTGCTGGGACAAAGCTTTTTTGAACGCAAGGTGGACACGCTTTCCGGCGGGGAAAAAAGCCGTCTGATCCTGGCCGGCCTATTTCTGGCGCGCTGCAACTTCCTGGTGCTGGACGAACCTACCAACCATCTGGATCTGGAAAGCCGCGAAGCGCTTATTTCAGCTCTGGATGCTTTTGCAGGCACCTTGCTCATAGTGGCGCACGACCGCTGGCTGCTGTCGGCAGTCGCCGAACAGGTCTGGCTGCTGAACGGGCAAGGCCTCACCGTCTACGAAAATGGCTTTGAACAGTACGACGAAGCGCGCCGGGTCGCGCAAAACGCCGCTGCGCTCCCGAAACAGGAGGCGGCATCCTCACGCGATGCACAGCGCCGCGCCAAACGCGAGGAGGCGGAAAAGCGCAATGCGCTTTTCCGTAAAACGCAGCCCCTGCAGGAAGAATACGCCCGGCTGGAACGGGAGTTGGCGGCGCTTTTCACAGAACAGCACGAGGTGGAAGGCAGACTGGCCGACCCGGAAATCTATGCTGATACTTTCCAGTCCAATGCCTTGCTGCATCGTTTTACCGAGATGAAACACGGAAGTGAGCGGATAGTGGCGCGCATGGGCGCGCTGGAGGCAGCGCTTGAAAAGCTCGGCAGCGGCTGAGCTTGCCGTGATGCTTTGTCAGGAGGCAGTGTATATGCGACGCTATGCCGACGTGCTTTTGTTGCTTGTCTGCGCCATGTTCGTGCTGTCCGCCTGCGTGGACAAAAAGCCGCGTCCCGGAGGCGAAGCCTATTCCGGCACGCTTTACCGGGAGGGCGATCTGAGTATAGACCCCGCCAGCGGTTTTGCCGCTGATGCGGCCGGCAAGCCCGCCAACGGCCTTTTGCGCCTCTATCACCCCAACGGACAAACGCACTGGGAAACGCAATGGGTTGACGGCAAGCTGGACGGGGTGTCGAAACGCTATTACGAAAACGGCCAGTTGGAAAATGAAACGCCCTGGACGAGCGGAGTGCCGTCCGGCACGGTCAGCGCCTATTATCCCAACGGCAAACTTCAATATACCGCGCCGCATGTCGCGGGCAAAAAGCAGGGCGTGGCCAAACTCTACGATGAACAAGGCCGCCTGCGGGTGGAAACCCCCTTTGTGCAGGGCAAGGAACACGGCATAGAAAAAAAATACGACACGGACGGCAAAGTGGTTGAACACGTCCGCTACGATCGCGGCAGGCAAGCGTCCCACAAGCAAGAGACAGCCCCGCCGGAAGAAAAGGCCCGCACTCGGACCGATGCCGTCTATCAGGAACGCGAAATCGCGCTTGATCGGGCAACATGGACAGCCGCCGACAGCACGGGCAAAGCCCTGACCGGCACATCACGGCATTATTTCCCCGGTGGACGGCTCAAAGAAGAATATGCCTGGATGAACGGCAAGCGGAACGGCCTGGCGAAAACCTATTATGAAAACGGACAGATGGAAAATGTGATCCCCTTTGTCCACGGGAAAGAACAAGGCCTGTGGAAGCGTTATCACCAGAACGGACAGTTGATGATGGAATGCCCCTATATCAGCGGCAAGGCGCACGGCCTCATGAAAGTCTATTACGAAACCGGCAGGCTGGGCGGGGAAATCCCCTGGCTGCGGGGCAAGGAACAGGGACTTGCCAGAACCTATTATGAAAACGGCAGCCTGCTGGAAGAAAAATCCTTTCTTGACGGCAAGGTGCACGGCACGGTGCATCTGTACGACGAAAACGGCGTGCTGAAAAAACAGAAGCGCTATGCGCACGGCCAGGAACTGCCGGAGTAGGGCGTAGATCGCGCTGGCATACCCGGCGCGTGCATGCTATTCTAGGCAGTGCTTTTGAAAAAAACCAGGCAGACGAAGCATCACGGCATGCTGAACGGACGCCTGACACAGGAGTTGCTATGCGCCTTTCTTTTGCCTTGCCGTTTATCCTCAGTCTGGTTCTTGCCTCATCCGTCTTTGCGGCCCAAAAACACAGCGCAAAAGCGCCCGCAAAAGCGCCGGACAAGCCAATCGAACAGATATATCTGGAAACGGAAGTGGATCTTGATGAAGTCTATCAATTTGCCCGCGACAAAGACGGCCTTCCCCTCAGCGGCACCATACAAAGCTTTTACCCGAGCGGCCGCTTGGCTTGGGCAACCCAGTGGGTGAACGGCAAGCTGCACGGCATCACGCGGGGCTATTACGAAAATAGAAAAATCAAGGAGGAAACCACGTGGGTGGACGGCAAGCTGCACGGCCCCGCCAGGTGGTATGACGAAAACGGCAAGCTGCTCGGGGAAACCCTGTACGAAGACGGTACAGATCAGGCAGCGCCCGACAACGCCCAGGAAAAAGAAGCGTCCTCCATACGGGACGATGCCGACAACACGTCCGCTGACCAGGAAACACCGCCGAAAGAAGCTGAAGGCAGCAAAGACAAGGATGCGGAAAAGAAATAATGCGCGCCGCCCTGCCGCTCTTCCTCTGCCTGTGCGCCTTGCTGTCCGCCTGCCAGCCGAAGCAGACCCCCACGCGTATCTACCGGGATACTGAAGTCAGCCTGGACGTCCAAGATCGGGTGCTTGACAGACAGGGGGCGCCGATCGACGGCATTCTGCAAAGATACGCTCCCGAGGGCAGCTTGGCGCAAGAAACCCGTTTTGTCGCCGGAATGCGGCATGGACGCATGCAGTCGTATTACGAAAGCGGGCGGATCAAGGAACGATACGACTACAGCCACGGCCTGCTGAACGGCCCTGGAGAAACATATTATGAAAGTGGCCGGCTGGAGATGGAATGTCCGAGCCTGGACGGCAAGAAACACGGCGTGTGGAAACGCTATTATGACGATGGCGTCTTGGAGTCCGAAAATCCGTATCTCGACGATCAGGCGCACGGCGTGTGGAAACAGTATGATGAAAACGGCCGGCTGGTCCGGGAAATCAGCTTTGACCGCGGCAGGTTTTCTGGCGTTGCGCGCGAATACGACGAAAACGGCAAGGTGCTGCACGAGGTGCGCGCCCCCTGAAACAGGGCCATACAACAGGGAGCGCGCGTCTTCATCTCCCGCGCTCATAGCCGGGCAGCACAACAGACGCCCCGTCTCCCGTCCCCTGGGCCTTGGGACAGGCATGCTGCAAGGTGCAAATTTCACAGCCGCCCTTGAAGGGATAATGGGTCACCACCGCATAGCGTCGGGCCAGCGTTCCGCTCGGGGTATAGGGCAAACCCTCGGCGCTCAGGGCCGCGCGCAGCGTGTCGGTTGTGCGCGGCGCCGGAGCGCAGCCCGCATCCTGCACCTCCGGAAGAATGCCGTGCACGGTGCTCATGCACAGCACCTGGGCCAGCGCGTTATACAAATACGCGTCTGAAGGGCTCTCTTCCCAGACCTTGTCAACGTCCTCCTCCACGTTCTAATTCAACCATACCGCAAGATATTCGACAGGATCCGTCCTGATGCGCAGGGCATGCACTTCGGGCAGCCATTGCTCCCACAACTGCATGAGGCGCTCTGTCACTGCGCCGCCCAGGCGCGTTTCCTGACTCATGG
>JAIRVN010000238.1 GCA_031253875.1 Deltaproteobacteria bacterium
GCCTGGACCGTGGTGAACAAATACAAGGTGGGCGGCAAGGACGTCTTCTGCAAGACGCAGTGCAACCATTGTCTGGATCCCGCCTGCGCCGCCGCCTGCTTCGTCAAGGCGTTCCAGAAGGATGCCTCCGGCGCGGTGACCTATGACGAGGATTTGTGCGTGGGCTGCCGTTATTGCATGATAGCCTGTCCTTTCAATATTCCAGGTTTCATGTACTACGAGGCTTGGCATCCGTATGTGCGCAAATGCACCCTGTGCCTGCCGCGTCTCAAGAAAGGCAAGCTGCCCGGCTGCGTGCAGTCCTGCCCCATGGATGCCTTGACCTTCGGCAAACGCGCCGATCTGCTCAAACTGGCCAAAAAACGCATTGAAGCGCATCCGGATGTCTACAAGGATCATGTATACGGCGAATTTGAAGCCGGCGGCACCAACTGGCTCTATATCTCCGGCGCGCCTTTCTCCCAGGTCGGACTTGATGAGAGCGTCATCAATCGCCCCTATGCGTAACTTACCGCCGGCGCTCTTGGCGCGGTGCCCATGGTCATCGGCATCTGGCCGGTGCTTCTTGGCGGCGCGTACATGATCTCCAAGCGTCGCGAGGCTGTGGCCAAGGAAGAAATACATGAGGCCGAAGAACACGCCCAGGCCAAGGCTGAAAAAGCGGCTGGCAAAAAATTAGCTGAAGTCGAAGCCGCGCACCAGAAAAAGCTCGCCAAGATCGAAGCCGACGCCGCCAAGAAGGTGGCGGAGGCTGAAGCTGCTGCGGCTGCGGCAGTCGAGGCGGCGTCAGCATCGGCGGCGGCGCCCGCGCAGGACGCTGAAGGCGCCGAGAAGAGCGAAGGGGAGGATGCCTAAATGCACCAGCATGAACCAGTACAATTCAAATGGGTTACCCCTGGCAATATTATCACCGCCATCATTCTTGGCGTGGGACTTGTCATCACCGTCATCCGGTTCACCCAGGGCATCGGCTCCGTCACCAACCTGGACGACAACTTCCCCTGGGGCATGTGGATATCCTTTGACCTGCTGTGCGGCGTGGCGCTTGCCGCAGGCGGTTATGTCACCTCCTCGGCGTGCTACCTTTTTGGTATGAAGCGCTTCCATTCCGCCGTGCGGCCTGCCATTCTCACGGCTTTTCTCGGCTACTTTTTTGTGGTCATAGCGTTGCTTTACGACCTCGGCCATCCGTATCGTCTGCCCTATCCTCTCTTCTGGTCGCCGGGGACCACCTCGGTACTCTTTGAAGTGGGTTTGTGCGTGGCGTTGTATGTGTCCGTGCTGTTTGTGGAATTCTCCCCGGCGGCCATGGAATGGCTTAATGACCAGCCCATTCCCTGCCTGAACAAGTATCTGAAAAAGATTCCCTGGAAGACCATCCGCAAGGTGATCGTGTACTGGACGCTGCCGCTGACCATCCTCGGCGTTTGCCTTTCCACCATGCACCAATCCTCGCTGGGCGCGCTCTTCCTCATCGCCCCCGGCAAGTTGCATCCCCTGTGGTATTCACCCTTCATCCCGGTAGTCTTCTTCGTGTCCTCCATGGTGGCCGGGCTCTCCATGGTCATTTTCGAAGGCATGTTCGCGCATGCCGGTTTGCACCACAAGATGGACGAGACGCATCTGCGCGAAGCCGATGATGTCGTGCTGTCCTTCGGCAAGGCTGCCTCCTGGGTACTGCTCGGTCTCTTCATGATCCGCGTGATGGACGTGGCCATGGACAACGAATGGGCGTATCTGTCTACCGGCTATGGGATGCTGTTCCTGGTGGAAATGCTGGTGGGCATAATCTTGCCCGCGCTCATTTACGCCTTCGGGGCGCGCACGAAGAGTGTGAAGGCCATGCGGGTAGGTTCTGTCTTTGCGGTGTTCGGCGTCGTGTTTTACCGTTTCAATGTGTGTCTTGTCGCCTTCCAATGGCAGTTGCCTTCGGCGGAACGCTATTTCCCCGCCGTAACGGAGATATGTATTTCCATCTTTGTGGTGACCCTGATTGTGACCGTATACCGCTTCATCACATGGAATATGCCCGTTCTTTATGAACACCCTGATTATAAGGAAGCCCATTAAGGGAGGAGGAGAGCATGGATTTCCCCAACTACTACTCGATCATGCTGTTCACAAAGAACCATGCCTATATTATCATGGGCATCACCTTGGTGCTTTTCGTGTGCTGGTATCACGTCATTAACAGGCGTGACGACAGCAAGAAAGATTGACCGTATCCGGCGGCAGGATTTCCTGCCGCCGCCGTTGCGGGCGGCTGAACCAGTCTGCGTTATTTCCCGCGTGTATCCCCAGGCCATATTCCTATGTCTCGCCCTCAGCCTCGTCTTGGCCGCATCGGCTATTTGAATGTTCTGCCTGTTTACCATCCCCTTGAGGCGGGCATCATCGCCCACGATTTTGAAATAGTCTCCGGCCCGCCGGCGGTGCTCAACGCCATGATGGAACGTGGGGAACTGCACGTCTCTTCAGGTTCCTGCATCGAATATGCCCGCAGGCCGGAACGCTATCTGCTCGTTCCGGACATGGCCATAGGTTCGAACGGTCCGGTGATGAGCGTGCTGCTGCTTTCGCGTATTCCCATGGAGGAGATCGACGGTGGAAGCATCTGTATCAGCGGGGAGAGCCATACTTCCGTCGCCCTGCTCAAATTGTTGCTGGCGCGGCAGGGAGTGAAGGCCCGTTTCGAGAACGGCCTGGTCAGCGCAAGAATTCGCGGCCCAGAGCCGCCCGCGGCTTTTCTGGCCATCGGCGACGAGGCTTTGCGTCTGCGTGCGCATCCGGACTATCCCTATCGCCTGGATTTGGGCGAAGCCTGGCGCACCTGGACCGGTCTGCCCTTTGTGTTCGGTTTGTGGTTTGTGAACCGTGCGGCTGCGGAACAAGGAGTGTTCACGTGCGATCCATCGGCCTTGCTTCAGGCGGGGCGCGACTGGGGCCTGGCAAACATGGACGCGATTCTGGAATTGACCCGGCACGGCTGCCCCTTGTCGCGCGAGGAATTGATCCTGTACTATGCGGGGCTGGTCTACCATATGCGTGAAAAAGAGCTTGAGGGACTTAAGCTCTTCTATGCCCGGCTGTGTGAGGCGAGACTGCTGGATACCGTGCCCGCGCTGGAATTTTTTTAGGTATACTGCGGCTCGTCTTCGTGGACGATTTGGAAGGCCTTCATGGATTTCACCGTTCCGGCGAGTCCGTGGTATTTGATCACTCCGGCCACGGTACAGGCGAGCAGATCTTCCACATCCGTATCCAGCACGATGACATCGCCCGCTTGCAGGCGCAGCAACTGGTTGCCTGTAATCTGGGCGTTGCCGAAGTGGATTTTGAGTTCCACCGAGGTTTCCAGCAGGCGCTCTTTCAAACGTTCCACCCAGGCGTGGTCGATTTCGAGGCGTTCCGTCTGGAAGCTGGCGTGCAGTTTGGAGCGGATGGGTTCAATGGTGGCGTAGGGCAGACAGATGATCATGGTGCCGATGGAGGTGTCGAGTTCCACCTCAAAGGTGATGACCACCACCACGTCACTGGGCGGCACAATGGCCGCGAACTGCGGGTTGATCTC
>JAIRVN010000250.1 GCA_031253875.1 Deltaproteobacteria bacterium
ATCACGGGCTCGGGGAAGATCATCCGTTCGAGCACGATGGCATGCGCCGGATCGCAGAGCGTGTCGCCCGTCGTCGCTTCCTTCAGGCCCACCGCGGCCGCGATATCGCCCGCGCGCACTTCCTTGATTTCCTTGCGCTCGTTCGCGTGCATCTGCAGGATGCGGCCAAGGCGCTCCTTCTTGTCCTTGGTCGCGTTGAGCACCGTGTCGCCCGAATTCACCACGCCCGAATACACGCGGAAGAAGATCAACTGGCCGACGAACGGGTCGGTCATGATCTTGAACGCGAGCGCCGAGAACGGCTCGTCGTCGCTCGGGTGGCGCTCGATTTCCTTGTCGTCGAGGTCGTGGCCGAGAATCGCGGGCACGTCCACGGGCGAGGGCAGATAGTCGATCACGGCGTCGAGCATCGCCTGCACACCCTTGTTCTTGAACGCGCTGCCACAGAGCATCGGCACGATCTCGTTGGCGATCGTGCGTTTGCGCAGCCCGCCCTTGATTTCCTCCTCGGTCAGGCTCTCGTGGTCGTGCAGATATTTTTCGAGCAGCGTTTCGTCGGCTTCGGCGGCGGCCTCGACCATCTTTTCGCGCCACTCGTGCGCGAGCTCGACGAGATTCGCGGGGATGTCCTCGTACTCGAACTTCACGCCCTGGCTCTCGTCGTCCCAGACGATCGCCTTCATCTTCACGAGGTCGACCACGCCCTGGAAGTGATCTTCGGCGCCCACGGGAATCTGGATGGGCACGGCCACGCCCTTCAGGCGCTCGCGGATCATTCGGATGCAGCGGAAGAAGTCGGCGCCGATTCTATCCCTCTTGTTGACAAAGCAAATCCGCGGCACGCCGTAGCGATCAGCCTGGCGCCACACGGTTTCGGTCTGGGGCTCCACGCCGGCCACGGCGTCGAAAACCGCCACCGCGCCGTCGAGCACGCGCAGGCTGCGTTCGACTTCGATGGTAAAGTCCACGTGGCCGGGAGTGTCGATGATGTTGATGCGAACACCTTGCCAGAAACAGGTGGTAGCGGCGGAAGTGATGGTGATGCCGCGCTCCTGTTCCTGCTCCATCCAGTCCATGGTCGCGCCGCCGTCATGGGTTTCGCCCATTTTGTGGGAAACGCCCGTGTAATACAGAATGCGCTCGGTGGTGGTGGTTTTGCCCGCGTCGATGTGGGCCATAATGCCGATGTTGCGTTGTTTTTCAATAGGAACAGTGCGTGCCACAGTATGACTCCCTCAACAGCGGGCCGTTACCCACATTACCATCTATAGTGGGCAAAAGCCTTATTGGCTTCGGCCATGCGGTGAGTATCTTCTTTTTTCTTCACTGCGCCGCCACGGTTGTTGTACGCATCGAGCAGTTCGGCCGAAAGTTTGTTGACCATGCCTTTTTCGCCGCGGGCGCGCGCATAATTGATAAGCCAGCGCAGGGCAAGGGCAATCTGGCGCTCGGAACGCACTTCCATGGGCACCTGGTAGGTGGCGCCGCCAACGCGGCGGGCTTTGACTTCAAGCTGAGGCCTGACGTTGTCCACAGCTTTTTCAAAGGAGCGCATGGCTTCTTCGCTTGTTTTCTCAGCGAGCGTGTCCAGCGCCCTGTAGAAAATTTTTTCAGCAGCGCCTTTTTTGCCGTTATACATCAGGCGGTTGACAAAACGCGCGACAAGACGGCTGTTATAGATCGGATCAGGCAGAATTTCTCGTTTGGGTATCGGGCCTTTGCGGGGCATGGGTTTCTCCAGAAAGCAAAACGGTTTCCGACGGCCTTCGGCCTGCACAACGCACGCGCCGTCGGCGCGCCCGGTTGTCGGGGTCGATGCGTGCGTATACGCGAAAAACTATTTGGGCCGCTTGGCGCCGTATTTGGAACGGGCCTGGCGGCGATCGGTCACGCCGGAGGTATCAAGCGTACCACGGACAATATGGTAACGCACGCCGGGCAGGTCTTTCACGCGCCCGCCGCGGATGATGACCACGGAGTGTTCCTGAAGATTGTGCCCCTCGCCCGGAATATAGGCCGTCACTTCGATGCCGTTGGTCAGGCGCACGCGGGCGACCTTGCGCAAAGCCGAGTTGGGCTTTTTAGGGGTGGTGGTGTAAACGCGGGTGCATACGCCGCGGCGCTGCGGGCACTCTTGCAGAGCCGGTGTCTTTTTGCGCTTCACAACCTTCTTCCGCTCTTTGCGGATAAGCTGGTTGATAGTGGGCATGGAATCCTCCAGATAAATGTTCCCAAAGGGGGAAACCTTTACCCGGATCGCGCCGGCTTGTCAACTTTCTTTACAAATTATGAAAAACGACCAGGCAACGGCTATTCGTTAACCTTCTTCCCGGCGTGTCCGCCGCGCGCTGTCGCTTACGCTCTCGCGTTTGCCTATATACCCCGGCATTATTTTTCTTCCGCAGACTCCCCTTTCAAAAATGCGCGCGCTGCCGCAACCATACCCGCAAGATCATCAGGCGCCATCCATGCCGCATCCTCTTGTCCGCGGAACCAGGTAAGCTGGCGTTTGGCATAGGCGCGGGTATTGTTGAGCCAGATTGTGCGGGCCTGTTCAAAGCCCCATTCGCCGCAGAGGTGCCTGTACAGTTCGGCGCAGCCGATGCCCGACCAGCCGGGCGCTTTCGGAGCGGCGCACTTCGTAAAAGCCCGGCGCGCCTCCTCAAGCGCCCCGGCCTCCAACATGGCGTTGATGCGCCGATCAAGGCGCGGGACGAGTTCCTCAAGTTCCGCACGCACAACCAACAGCAAGGCCCGGCACGC
This sequence comes from Deltaproteobacteria bacterium, assembly GCA_031253875.1. GTDB lineage: Bacteria > Desulfobacterota > Desulfovibrionia > Desulfovibrionales > Desulfovibrionaceae > WRKB01. Next base: position 2,764 of record JAIRVN010000250.1, read on the forward strand.
GGGATGCGCCCTTCCGTGTTCATGCCACCAGGAGAAGGTCCGCCCCGTACCCTCCCATACTCCCAGGGCGCGCAGAATCCGGTGGCGGTTGTTGGAATGGGTGCGGGCGGCATAGGACGGATCCGCTTTTGCGAGGCGCGCATGCAAAAACTGCGGCCCCTGCCGCGCGTATTCCTCTGCCAGGCGCTGCGCCACTGCGGGTTCCACAGGCGGAATATCGGCCATGCCCCGCGTGATTGCCCGGATATACAAACCCGTGCCGCCCACCAGCAACGGCAGGTTGCCACGCGCCACGCATGCCGCGATTTCGGCGGCAGTTCGCCTGACCCATTGTCCGGCGTTGATCCGTTCCGTGGTATCCAAAAATCCATACAGATGATGTGGGCAGAGAAGCTGTTCCTTCGGGCCGGGCTGGGCTGTGATGATCGGAAAATCCGCATAGACCTGGCGGGAATCGACATTGATCACCTCACCCCCCAATTCGGAGGCAAGGTGCAGGGCAGCCGCGCTCTTGCCCGTGCCCGTGGCGCCGGCAATGCAGACAGCGCGGGGAAGCTCAGGCATGCTTCTTTCCAGGCAAGGCAAAACCTTCCGTCGAAGGAACAAGACAGGGAGTTGCCCGGCGCACATCGCCTTTGGCGTATTTTTTTTGCAGGCTGCGCTCCACGCATGCCGGCACCAGGCCGTGGATGTCTCCCCCCAGGCTGGCAGCAGCCTTGATGATGGTGGAGCTGATGTACAGCCACTGGTAGTCCGTCATCAGAAACACTGTCTGGATCTCGCGCCGCAGCTTGCGGTTCATCAGCGCCAGCTGGAATTCGTATTCGAAATCGGAAACCGCCCGTAAACCGCGCAGCAGAATGCGCGAACCGCGTTGCGCCACATAATCCACCAACAAACCGTCAAAGGGCTCAACCACAATTCCGGGGCCGCTGTCCTCAAGGGCTTCGCGCGCAAGTTGCACCCGTTCTTCCAAGGTAAAAAGAGGGTGTTTGGGCGTTTCGGCAGCCACGGCGACCACGATTTGGTCAAAAATCTCCTTGGCCCGGCTGATGAGGCTTACATGTCCGTTTGTCAACGGATCAAAGGTGCCGGGATAGATGGCGGTGCGTTCCTGCTCCATAGTATGCCTGTCTTCGTTTTACGCAAAATGCGGCACAGCCCGGCAGAGCTTCACTGTGCTTGCCAAAGCAGAATCCGCGTCTGTCCGTACTCGCGGTCGCCGACGCATACGAGTTTTTCATGCGCGGCTTTGTCGATCCGCGCTTGCACTTCCATTTCCGCCAGCACGAAGGCTTCCGGCGCGAGCCACTGCCCGCGCGCAAGCGCCTGCAGAACAACGGGCGCCAAGTTCATGCCGTAGGGCGGATCCAAGAATACCAAGTTAAAGCGTTCTCCCGGATCCTCCTGTCCCTTCCGGTTCCGGCGCTCAAGCAAGCGTAGCGCATCCTCCCGCAGGATACGGCAACGGGGCGCGGCAAGCCCGAGGTTGACGGCGTTCTGCTCAAGGCACATCACCGCGGTCGCCATATTTTCCACCAGGCAGATCCGCCGCGCGCCCCGGCTGGCGGATTCAAACGCCAGACTGCCGCTGCCCGCGAAGAGATCCAGCACGGAGCACTCCGGCCATACGAGTCCTCTGGCTTCGAGCATGGAAAAAAGAGCTTCGCGCACCCGGCCCGTGGCGGGCCTGTAGCCGGGCCCCTCCGCGGTTCTCAGCGTCCGCCCCCGGAATTCCCCGGCAATGATGCGCATGCGGCACGGATCCTGAACCTACAGTTTCGCCAAAAAACGCACAAGCTCGAAGTTCAGCTTTAGCATACGTTCGCGCAGTTCCGTCTGTTCCGCCCAGGGACGCGTATCGGCCTCGTCCAGTTTGGCCTTGAGCATAGTCCATTTCGCTTCGATATCCCTGGTGAGAAAATCCCAGTCCACCTTGGGACGGGCCGCTTCCGGCGCGGCGGGCAGCACCTGCGCCAGCGCCTTGCCCGGAACAATCTCCAGCTCTTCAAGGTAATCCGGTATGATCGGATCCAGTTGAAATTTTTTCCGGATAAGGTCCGCCAAAGGCTCCTGCGCTTTGATTTCACCGTGAACGAGCACTATGCGCACATCCGGCCGGACTGCCGCGCCTATCCAGTCCAGCAACTCGCTTTGCCCGGCATGGCCGGAAAATCCGCCTATGGTGAACACTTTGGCCTTAATCGCCACTTCATCGCCGAACAGGCTGATGGATTTTCCGCCATCCACAATTTTCCGCCCCGGCGTCCCTTCGCCTTGGTAGCCGACAAAAACGATGCTGGCCCCTGTTTTCCACAGATTGTGCTTGAGATGGTGCCTGATGCGCCCGGCGTTGCACATGCCGCTTGCCGAAACGATAATGGCCGGGCCTTGTACGTCGTTGATGGCCTGTGATTCCGCAGCACTCAGGGTATATCTGAGGTGCGGCAGATCGAAGGGATCTTCGCCCCGGGCCAGCAACAGTCTGGCGTGCGGATCAAAATACGCCTGGTGGCGGCGGAAAATTTCCGTCGCCCGGATAGCCAGAGGACTGTCAACAAAAACGGGCATATCCGCCGGCAATTTGCCCCGTCCCGAAAGAGCATGCAGGCAATACAAAACTTCCTGCGTCCGTTCCACGGCAAAGGCGGGAATGATGACTTTTTCCCGATGTTTGTGGCTGTAGGCAATGGCTTCGGCCAGTTCTTCCAGGGCATTCGCTTTTTGTTTGTGATCGCGATCGCCGTAGGTAGATTCCACGAAAAGATAGTCTGTCGCCGGAGGCGCTTCCGGAGCCTGGACGATAAGCGCGCCCGGCCTGCCGTGGTCGCCGGAAAAAAGCAGGCGGGTGCTGAGTCCGTTTTCGGTAACGGTCACATGTACGGCGGCGGCGCCCAGGATATGCCCGGCATCGTAAAAGCGCACCTGCACGCCGGGATGTGGTTCAAACATTTCATGGTATTTGACGTTTTTGAACAAAGGAAGGACCTTGAGCGCATCTTCCGTGGTATACAAAGGGACCACGGGATCGTGCTGATCGCGTCTGGCATAGCGCTGGCTGCGCCATTCGGCTTCTATTTCCTGAATATGGGCGCTGTCTTGCAGCATAAGTCCCGCAAGTTCCTGCGTGGGAGGCGTGCAATATATGGGTTTGTCGTAGCCGTCATGCACCATGCGGGG
>JAIRVN010000072.1 GCA_031253875.1 Deltaproteobacteria bacterium
GAGTGGATGGTGCACATCATACCGGTCGTGATGCCGAATTCGTTTTCAACCACCAGCGCGATGGGCGCGAGACAATTGGTGGTGCAGGACGCATTGGAAAGCACATGGTGCTTTTGCGGGTCATACCGATCCTGGTTGACGCCCATGACTATGGTGAGGTCTTCGTCTTTGGCCGGAGCGGAAATAATAACTTTTTTCGCGCCGTTATCAATATGGACGTGCGCGTCTTTGGCAGAGCGGAAAATGCCGGTTGATTCCACGACAATATCCGCGCCGTATTTGCCCCAGTCCAAATTTTTGGGGTCGCGTTCGGCAAAGCAATGCACCTTCCAGTCCCCGACCTGCACGTTGCTGCCGTCGATGACCGCGTCGAAGGGAATATTCCCGTAGACGGAATCGTATTGCAGCAGGTGGAAGTTGGTTGCAGCATCCGCAAGATCGTTGAGCGCCACCACTTCCGCCTTGTCGCGATAGTGCTGGTAGAGTGCGCGGAAGACCTGCCTGCCGATACGTCCAAAGCCGTTAATCGCTACTTTGACTGTGCTCATGCGTCGCTCCTCTCGGGTTGGCGCCCCTTGGTCGCTCCGGGGCAGGAAATGCGGTCAAAAAGAAAGGTCAGTGAAAACGCTACGTGATTCAGCACTTGCTGACCGTTTAGTCTATCAGACCGTATTGGACATTTCAAGTGAAGCGTCGGAGGAAGATCCCGTGTATGCCGCCCGGCGTTGTTCCCACGCCCATGCTGTGCGCACGATGCTGTCAAGTTCCGCGAATTTCGGTTGCCAGCCGAGTTCATGCAGAGCTTTGCGGGCGTCGCCCACCAGGCTTGGAGGATCGCCGGGACGCCTGGGCGCTTTTTTTACGGCAACGTTGCGTCCTGTCGCGGTCCGGGCGCAGTCAATGACCTCCTGCACCGAATAGCCTTGTCCGTTGCCGAGGTTGAACGAGCTGTTTTCCTCTCCGGCAAAGAGGCGTTCAAGCGCCAGGATATGCGCATCCGCGAGATCGCACACATGGATGTAGTCCCGAACGCAGGTGCCGTCCCGGGTTTCGTAATCCGTGCCGAAGATACGGACTGTCCTTTGTTCGTCAAGCGCGGCCTGCAAGACCAGGGGAATGAGATGGGTTTCCGGTTCGTGCCATTCGCCTATGTCCGCCCGCCATTCCGCGGGGACTGCTCCGGCTGCGTTGAAGTAGCGCAGGGCGCTGTAGCCCAGGCCATATGCGCCCGCAAAATCCTGGAGCATCCATTCCACATTCAGCTTTGTCCGGCCATAGGGATTGATGGGCGCCTGCGGATGGCTTTCCTCGAGAGGGAGTTTTTCCGGAACGCCGTAGGTGGCGCAGGTGGAGGAAAAAATGCAATGCCGCACCTCATGGTCACGCATGCACTCAAGAAGATTGAGCGTATTCGCCACATTATTGCGATAATACTTCGCCGGGTCGCTGACGGATTCTCCCACGCAGGCAAAGGCCGCAAAATGCATGACTCCGGCGATGGCGTTCGAGGCGAACAGTGCATCCAGGGCGGCGCGATCAGCCAAATCGCCGAGCACGTGGCGGCCGAAGCGCAAAAATTCCGCGTGCCCGGTGGACAGATTGTCGAACACCAGGACGTCATACTGTGCGTTGTGCAGGGCCAGGGCCGCATGAGCGCCGATATAGCCGGCGCCGCCGACAACAAGAATGGTTTTCCCCATGCCAAGAACCCTCGTCAGCCTGACGCATGGATGAACACGTCCCCAGGCCTCCCGCAGGCGTGCGGGGGCCTGGGGACGCGCACAAGCCTAGCGCAGGCGTTCCATGACGCTTTTGAGCTGTTGGGCCGTTTTCGCAAGATCCTGCACCGCGCTGGAGGCCTGTTCCATGCCGCCGGCGGTTTCCGCCACGATGCGGCTGACGTCGTCCAGAGCATGGTTGATTTCTTCCGAGGTCGCGCTCTGTTCTTCCGCCGCTGTGGCAATGGACGCCACAACGCTGGAATTTGACGACGCAAGTTCCACGATCTCCTGCAGGGCCCGGCCCGAAGCATTGGCGAGTTCCGTGGCTTCGCCGATGTTCTTCACCGCGTTCGTTACTTCGCTTATGTTCGTGCGGGCGGAGTTCTGGATGGCCTGGATGTTGCCGCCCACCTCGTGGGTGGCGTTCATGGTCTTTTCCGCCAGTTTGCGCACTTCGTCGGCCACAACCGCGAAGCCGCGTCCGGCTTCGCCGGCGCGAGCGGCTTCAATGGCCGCGTTCAAGGCCAGCAGGTTGGTCTGATCCGCGATATCGGAAATAACGTTCATCACGCCGCCGATGCTTTCCGCCTGTTGCCCGAGTCCCTTCATGTTGTCCTGCAAACCGAGCGCCACGGTATTTACGCCGTTGATGGATTGCACGACCTTGTTCACAAGTTCGGAACCGTTGTCCGCCTTTTTGCGGGTCTCCTCGCTCTGCTCGGAGGCATGCCCCGCGTTGCGCGCCACTTCAAGCACGGTGGAGTTCATTTCATTCATGGCCGTGGCGGTGGCTTCCACACGATCACGCTGCATTTCTGCTCCGCGGCTCACCTCTTCCACCTGGGCGGAAAGTTCTTCGGACGCCGCGGCCACGCGATCGGCTATTTCCATGGCCTCGTGCGCCACCTGCAGCATGGTGGTCTGGGCGTTTCTCACCTGCGTCACATCGGTCAGGATTTCCATGAAACCCTCGGCCTTGCCCGCCAGATTGCGTAAGGGCACGGCATTCACTGTAAGTTCGATTTTTTCCTTGCCGAGCACGGCATAAGTGTCCCCGGAAGCCGTCTTGTCCGACTTCAGGGCATTCCGCCCGAAACATTCGCGTTCATTGCAGGCCGGGGTTTTGAAAAGATCGCCGCAGGCTTTGCCGACCGCATTGCCGCCAAGCGCCCGTTGCGCCGCGCTGTTCAGGAAGCGAAGCGAACATGCGCCGTCCCCGCTTGTGATGGCCGTGGGCATGGCGTCCAGCACGGCGGTGTAAGCGTCGCCCACGCTGTTGATGCAGCCTGTCAGATCCGCGAAGCTGCCTTGGAATTGCTTTAAATCAAAACGCGCCCGAAAATTGCCGATGGCAATGTCGTTGGCCAGCGTACGTCCCTGGGTCGTGACATGGGTGAGCACCTCGGGGATCAGCTTCATATTTTCAACCATATCACCTATTTCGCCCTTTTCGCGGGCCGTGATCTGATAGCTGAAATTCCCGTCGGCGACAGCTTTGGCAAAGGCGCCCAGCTCTTTCAGCACCTTGATCAGTCCCAGGATGATAAAGAGGGCGAACAGCACGCCCGCGGCAACGCCGACGGCGCCGACCGCCGTAAGCGCCTTCTCGGCTTGGGCATTGCTCGCCTGGAGAGCAGGGCCGATGGTGTCCATATCTTGTTCGGATCGTTCCACGTAGCCCAAAAAACTCTGGCGCAGCTCCTCGCCCAGGGCGTCCATCCGGCGTTGCGCTTCGAGACCTTCCTGGATAAATTTCCTGACGGTTTTAAACCCTGCGGCATAGTCGGCATAGTGTTTATACAGCCTGGCAAAAATGGCCCTGTTTTCTTCCGCGACTATCGCCTGTTCCATCTTTTTCAGCGCCCCGCCAAGCTCGACAATGTTTTGTTCCGCCTTGACCGCAGAAGGCTCAAGATAAATATCCGTGTAGTGCCGCACCCAGACGCGCGCAGCGCCGAAACTGGTATATGCCGCATCAATAGGTGTAAGCAAACTGATATTATTGACTTTATGCGCTCCTTCCGACATTTCGCTCAAGCTGTCGTCTATCGCCTGTCCCAGTTGCGTCAGCGGGCCGTCAACCTGACTGGTCGCCGTACTCAGCTTTTGCTGCATCACTTCAGAAAGTTGCATGATTTGCTTGATTTGCGCTATCTGCGTGTCCAGCACAGCCTGTTCTTTGGGATCGTTCTCCAGACTTTTCGCCTTCGCCAGATAGGTGTTAAGGGCGCGATCCATAAGGCGGTTCGCCTCTTTTATATGCGCCTCGTCAAGATTAAGCCGAAAGCGGCTGAACTGATCTTGCATGCCGCGCACACGCGAGAAAGCCGCGTTGGAGGCAACCGCGGTTCTTGCCTGGATCCGGTAGACGGCAAAACCATCCGAGGCTTCGTGCAGCTTCAGATAGCTCATGATTGTCACGGCGATCAGCAGACAGATCATCAGCAAAAAGCCGATAATGACTCTATATTTTGTCGTCATAATAACAGTTCCCCGATAAAATTGTGATGCCAACAGGCGGGCCTGCAGCGTACAGTCGGCGTTGCACAAAGATTCGCTCCGGGCTTTGCGCTCAAGTATGCAGATTGGTTACACTGTACATGTGTTGCGCGTCAAGCCCCGCGCCGGTACAATTCCGCCGGAGAGCCTTGCCGCACATCCAGGCACAAGAGCCGCACAGCATCATCGGCATCCGGCGCAATACGTTTAGGGTGCATCCCTCGCAAACACCACGTGATCTTTTCATCAATTGCCAACCAAAAGTCCGACAGCTCCTTGACAAAGTCGTTCCATTATGCCATTTCGCGGTGATACTGGGTGGTGACTTCCTGCCCTTCTGACCGCTAAACCCTGCGAGAATAGTATGCCGAATCTGCGTTTTTTGTGCCTGCCCCTCCTGTTGCTTCTCATGAGTTCCAACGCCTTTGCGGAAGGCTTTGCCTTGACCGAATGGAGCGCCCGCGGTCTGAGCCTTGCCGGTGGCCTGGTGGCCAGGGCGGATGACGCCTCCGCCGTGGCATACAACCCGGCGGGCATCACCCAACTGCCCGGCGTGCATCTGATGGGCGGCATGAGCCTGATCACGCCCTACGGCCAAATCGAATCGCGGGATGCCGCCGGGAGGACACGCGTCACCTTTACCAACCCGGGAGCCTGGTTCCCGCCGCACATGTACGCCACCTGGCAGCTCAACGACGACTGGTGGCTGGGCTTCGGCCTCTTTTCCCGCTTCGGCCTGGGCAACCAGTACCCTTCCAACTGGCCGGGCCAGTACGCCGTCTACAATGTCGGCCTGCAGACCGTTTCCGCCAATCCCGTCATCGCCTACAAGGTCAATGACTGGCTCTCGCTCGCCGTGGGCGCGGAACTCATGTATTTGAATATCTTTTTGGAAAGCAAAATTGCACCAATCACCCTTCCCGGACAGCTTGCGCCGTTCAGCCGTCTGGAAAACGACATGAACCTGGAAGGCACAGGCTTTGGCGTGGGCATGAACGCCGCAGTCCATATCCGTTTCAATGAGCAGTGGTCCGCCGGGTTGACCTACCGCAGCCAGGTGACGCAGAACGTGTACGGAAGAGTCAAGTACGGCAGACAAGACCAGGCTACTCCACTTGGTCCCGGGAGGAGCCTGCCCGCCTTCCTGGATTCCAACGCCAACGCCACGGTACAGCTTCCCGACTCCGCCGCCCTGGCCGTCATGTGGAAACCTC
>JAIRVN010000079.1 GCA_031253875.1 Deltaproteobacteria bacterium
CGGCCTGCTGGCGAAAAAGGACATGATCTACTTCACCCTGGCTCTTCTCCAGGTGCTGGTGCTGGCGTTCGCGGCTTCGGGGATAATCGGATCCGGCGCGCACTAGGCCATGCCGGCAAACAACCCGTCTTCCGCGTGCGCCGATTGTGCCGTTGTATGTAACACTCTGGATATCAGGTATGCAGTCTTCCCCCTACGCCAACCTGCGCCGTAAAATAGTCATCATTCTGGCGGCAACGGCCATTTTGCCGGTACTGCTGCTTTCGGCCATCAACTATATGGAGTTTGAGAGAACCTTTACCGCCGAGGCGCAAAATCCCCTGCGGGCCACGGTTTCCAAGAGCAAAAATTCGCTTGAGCTTTTCATGGCGGAACGAAGTTCCACCATAAGTCTCATCGCATCTGCCTTTTCGTATGAAGATCTGGCCGACGTCCGCACGCTCCAGCGCATCTTCTTTGTCATGCAGAAAGAATTTTCCGGGTTTGTGGATCTGGGCCTCATCAACGAGCAGGGCGCCCTTGTCAATTATGTCGGACCGCATCGGGAATTATTGGGTATAGATTATTCCGGCCAGGAATGGTTCCACAAGGTGCGCTTTCAGAACCGTTTTGTGAGCGAGGTGTTTCGCGGCTTCCGGCTTTTTCCCCATGTTGTCATTGCGGCGCAGCATGTGACCGAAAGGGGGGACAGGTGGATCGTGCGCGCCACCATTGACACGGCGCAATTCATGAAATCCATGTCCATCGCGCACTTCGAGCCGGACAGCGATATCTTTCTTCTGAACAGAAAGGGAGTGTTGCAGAGCGACTCCCTGTTCTACGGGAAAACACTCGAACAGTGCCCCGTGCCCGTGCCCGTGCAAAGCTATGAAACGCGGGTCGTCAACACCAGCGATCACAACGGCAGGCCGATTCTTCTGTCCTACTGCTATCTCGCAGGATCGGACTTCGTGCTTGTGGCCGTCAAGCAAAACGTCAATCCCTTCCAAAGTTGGTTTATGCTGCGTACGGATATTCTGCTTATCTTGTGCGTCAGTATACTCGCCATCTATACTGTGGCGGCCAGAACCGTCGGCACGCTTATCGCGCGCCTGCAAGAAAGCGACAAGGAACGCGAACAGGCCATGCTGCAAATGGAGCACAGCCAGAAACTGTCTTCCATAGGCCGCCTTGCTGCCGGCGTGGCGCACGAGATCAACAATCCGCTCGCCATCATCAATGAAAAAGCGGGCCTGCTCTGCGACATCCTGGAAATGGAACAAGCATTTCCACGCCGCGAGCAATTCGACAGCAACCTCAAGGCCATCAGCAACGCCGTCGCCCGCTGCCGCGACATCACGCACCGCATGCTGGGCTTTGCGCGGCGCATGGACGTCAAGATCGAGGAATTGGACGTCAATGCCGTGCTCAGCGAAACGCTGCTCTTCCTTGAAAAGGAAGCCCAGCACAGAAGTATCGTCATCATTCAGGAGCTTGCGGATGGCCTGCCGAAAATCGCCTGTGATCGCGGCCAACTGCAACAGGTTTTTCTCAATGTACTCAACAATGCGCTGGCTGCAGTGGATGACGGCGGCGAAACCCGCATCCGCAGCGCCCTGCACGGCAAGGACGCCGTCGCGATCAGCATCGCGGACAACGGCGTCGGCATGGACGAGGAGACCAAAAAACACATTTTCGAACCGTTCTTCACCACCAAAAAAGAGAAGGGCACCGGCCTCGGCATGTCAATCATCTACGGCATCGTCAAGCGGCATGGAGGAGAAATCCAGGTGGACAGCGCAATGGGCAAAGGAACGACCATCACCATCATCCTGCCTGCCGGGCATCTGCCTGCCGGAGCGTAATATGCCGGATGCGCGACATCCTCTCAAACTGCTTATGGTGGATGACGAAAGAGATTTCGCCCTCACCCTGGCCGAACGCCTGGAACTGCGCGGTTTTACCCCCAGCGTGGCCTTTGACGGCGAAAGCGCCCTCGAACGCGTGCGCGGGGAGCATTTTGATCTTGTGCTGCTTGATGTTATGCTGCCGGGCCTCAGCGGTCTCACCGTGCTGCGCCGCATCCGTGAAATGCAACCCGGGCTGCCGGTGGTGCTGCTGACAGGCAATGCCGGCGCCAAGGACGGCGCCGAAGGCATCCAGCAGGGCGCGCGCGCCTGTATCAACAAACCCCTCGATCTTCAGGAACTTTTGTCGTTATTTGCGGAAATTGCAAAGGAAAGCCGCCATGCATAATCTGACCTTCCTGTGCCGCATGCTGGCCTCGGCCACGCACGAGATGCAAAATATTTTGGCTATTATCAAGGAATCCGGCGCACTCGCCGGCGATGTGCTCAATCTCAACGGCCCGCCGCGCATGAAACACGGCGACAAGCTCTTTTCCGCTTTGGAAACCCTGGAAGCCCAGGTTGAACGCGGCCGCACGTTGATGATGGCGCTCAACACCTGTGCGCATGCGGCGGCCGCGGAGTACGACGTGCTGGAACTGTCCGTTTTTTGCGACAGGACGGCTGTGCTTGCGGACCGTATTGTACGGCTGAGGGAGTGCTCGCTGAAACTTGTCAAGCAGTTGGACAAGGGACGCATACGCGCCGACGGTTTCGATTTTATACAGACCGCATACCGTGCGGTGGAACTCGTGCTTGCGGGCTGCCGGGCCGGAGATGAGCTGACGCTTGCGCTTCAGCCTGCGGAGAACGGACAGGCCGTGCTGCGCGTGGCAAGTAAAACGGCGCGCGCCGTCCCGCAAAGCGACGCGGAATTTGACGCCATGACGGCGCGGATAGGTGCGCAGGCGCGTCTGGAAGCGGGAGAGCTGCGCCTGACAGTGCCCTTGGCGTCCGGGGAATAAGGAGACGCGCTGTGGCAACCGGGCTCTCCATTTTGCTGATCGACGACGAAGAAGATTTTATCCGCACCCTGGCCGCGCGCCTGGAACTGCGCGGCATGCGCCCGCGCACGGCTTTTTCCGGCATGCAGGGTCTGGAGGAACTGGAAAGGGAAGCGCCGGATGTGGTTCTGTTGGACATGCGTATGCCGGCGCTTTCCGGTATTGACGTTCTGCGCAGGATACGGGCGGCTCGCCCGGAATTGCCGGTGATGATCATCACCGGGCACTGTTCCGAGCAGGACAGGGATCAGGCCCTGGAACTCGGTGTACAGGGATACTACAGCAAGCCGGTACCCTTCGACGAACTGCTGGGCAGCCTGCGCGTTCTGCAGGATCCGTCCGGAGGCGGATTGCCGCGCATACGCGCCGTGGGCTAACTGGAGCGTTTTTTCTGCAAAGAGGACGTATGCAAACAAGCGTGGAAGCACAGCCAACCCGGAGAAGGAAACACCATGAGAAAAATGAAACTGCTTATTGTGGATGATGAACCGGCTTTGTGCAAAGTCCTGTCGGACAGGCTCTCCGTTCTTTACGATATTACCCCGGACGTATGCCATAACGGCGTGGAGGCTCTCGAGAAGATCGCGGCTGTTGACTATGATGTTGTGGTGCTTGATATAGAAATGCCCGCCATGGACGGCATGGAGGCGCTCAAGAAAATCAAGGAAACGAAACCGACCACCCAGGTGGTCATGTTTACGGGGCACAGTACCGAAGACAGACGCGCCCTTGCCAAAACGCTCGGCGCGTTCAATTACGTGGACAAGATCGACGGCATGTACAAGCTTGCGCCCATGATCGAAGGCGCTTTCCAGTTGCGCAAGGCGCTGGAGGACACGTACACCGACGTGGCGTTAAACGAATACTCGCGCTGAACAAGCGTTGCGTGGTGCATCATGCCGGTAATAATGGGCAGCGCTGGACACATTGATCATGGTAAAACCTCGCTGGTGCGGGCTCTCACCGGCATAGACTGCGATCGTCTGGAAGAGGAAAAGCGCCGGGGCATTACCATTGAGCTCGGCTTTGCCTATTACGGCCTGCCGGGCGGCGAGCGCCTCGGCATCGTGGATGTGCCGGGGCATGAGCGTTTTGTGAAAAATATGGTTGCCGGGGCTACAGGCATTGATTTTGTAATGCTGGTCATCGCAGCGGACGAGGGGGTCATGCCCCAGACCCGCGAACATCTGGAAATCTGTTCATTGCTCGGCATACGTCACGGCTTTGTGGCGCTGACCAAAACAGATATGGTGGACGAGGAATGGCTGGAGCTTGCCAAAGACGATATCGCCGCCTTTACGCAGGGCAGCTTTTTGGAAAACGCGCCCGTGTATCCTGTGTCATCCGTCACGGGGCAAGGCATTGACGAGCTGAAGCGGCATATCCTGCAACAGGCGGGCACCTTGGCCCCGCGCCGCCGCAATGATCTGCTCCGCCTGCCGATAGATCGCGTCTTCACCATGAAGGGGCACGGCACGGTGGTGACCGGCACGCTCATTTCCGGCGCGCTTCATGTGGGGGACGAGGTGGTGCTGGAACCTTCCGGCATCGCGTCAAAGGTGCGCGGCTTGCAGAGCCACGGCAGCGCCGCGGGCGGCGGCAGGGCCGGAACCCGTGCGGCCGTAAATCTGCAAGGAGTGGAAGTCGGTGATATCCGGCGCGGGGAAGTGCTGGCCCGTCCCGGTACGCTGTTTCCTTCACAACGCTGGCATGTGCGCCTGCAATGCCTCGCTTCCTCGCCGCGCGCGCTCCGGCATCGTACGGAAGTGCATGTGCATCACGGCACGAAAGAACTGTTCGCGCGCCTGCATTTTTTCGGGCGGGACCGGCTGCATCCCGGTGAATGCGCCCTGGCCGAACTGCGTCTGAGCGAACCCCTGGCGGGCGTGTTTGCCGACCGTTGCGTGCTGCGCGCCTTCTCTCCTTTACGCACCGTGGCCGGCGGGCTTGTGCTCCAGCCCCTGGGCCTGTCCCTGCACAAGCGCGACCCGCGTTACGCCGCGCGCCTTGCCTGGCTGGAAGAACTTGCGGCGCCGGCGCTTGCGCCCGATCCGCAGGCCGAACGCCTGGTTGGCGTGCAGATCCTTCTGGCCGGGGACAAGGGAACGGATCGAGCGCAACTGTCGGTTTTGAGCAATCTGGACGGCAAGGCTCTGGACAACGCCTTGCAGTCCTTAAGCTCCAAAGGCGAAATTTCGTGCTTCGACAAGGACAGCCGCGCCTATATCGCGGCCGGAGTTCTGGATGATCTGTGTGCTGCCTGTCTTGCTCAGGCGGCGGCCTTCCACCGGAAAGAACCTTTAAAAAACGGCATGGCGCGCGGCGCCCTGAACGCCGAATGGAGCAGGGAACTCCCCCCCCGCCTGGCGCATTTCGTTGTCGAACGCTGCATCCGCAACGGCAG
>JAIRVN010000126.1 GCA_031253875.1 Deltaproteobacteria bacterium
CAGGTATAATTGGTGGAGGGATTGAGAGGGCCGCGCAGAAAGTGCGCGTTCCTGACGGCGTGCCAGTCGTGCACGGTATCGAACAGCGCGTGCGCGGCGGGCATGTCGTTGAGGCATTCGAAAAAGCCCCAGGCGCCGATGGTCTGTTGCGCGTAGGCGTTCGCCTTGCGATCCGCAAAGGCCGCGATGCGTCCCACCGGAGCGCCGTTGCGCAGGGCAAGGAACAGCGCCCCATCCGCATCGTCCCAGAAGGGGTGCCTGCCCGGCGTGAGCAGATCCTGTTCCTGCGACCTGAGCGGCGGCGCCCAGAGCGGATGCCCGCGATGCACGCCGTAGGACAGATCCAGGAACATACGCATCTGCCCGGCGTTTTTGACCTCTATGATCGTGATATCGGACATGTCACAGCCTCACTCGCCCCAGCGCCGGAAGCCCGGCATGGAAAGGCCGAAGACGTCCAGAAGCTTTCCCGCCATATGCCGCGTCATGTCTTCAATACAGCGGGGGCGCGAATAAAAGCTCATCATCAGGGGCATGATGATAGCCCCCATTTGAGCAAGGCGCCGCATGTTCGCCAGATGCACGGCGTGCAGGGGCGTCTCGCGCACCGCCAGCACCAGGGGACGGCGTTCTTTCAGGCAGACGTCCGCCGCGCGCAGCAGCAGGTTGTCCGCGTAACCGCAGGCGATGCCCGCAAGGCTCTTCATACTGCACGGCACGATGATCATGCCTTCTGTCCGGAAGGTGCCGCTGGCCACGCTTGCGCCAATGTCTTCGTGGTCATGGCAACAGCTGGCCATGGCGCGCAGGGCGTCCGGCGTCAGGTCAGTCTCGCAGTGTACGACGCGCTCGGCGCCTTTGGAAAGGATCACGTGCGTTTCCCAGTCCGGAAAACCGCGCAGAGCCTCCAGCAGCGCCACAGCCACCGGCATGCCGCTTGCTCCGCTGACGCCCACGATGATCCGTTGTTGCCGCATGTCTATATCTTCATAGGCTGGCGAAGAAGCGCCGCTAATGCAAAGGTTGCAGGTTGTATTTTTGTTGCAACTGCTGCCAGAAGGGATCGGCCATCAGTTTTTTGTAGCCGTTGTTCACGATCTTCAATAATTCCGTATCCTCCTTGCGCAAGGCCACGCCGAACGACACGGGTTCACCGTGGACGCCCGCGATCTTGATCGGCTTGCCCTCGGCGACGGCATCCAGCGCGGGCTGAGAATCCATAAGCGCGGCATGGATGCGGCCTTTGATCACATCTTCGAGCATCAGGAATCCGGAGTCGTACAGGCGCACTTCAAAGCGCAGCTGTTTCTCCTTCTGCATCTTGACGAGCGCGGTGGCTTCGCTCGTACCCCGCTGGCCGCCGAGTTTGAGTTTTTCGGACAGCAGGGCGGCCACGGTCAGATCGGAGTCCTGTTTGACCACGAAAACATTATACACCTTCCAGTAAGGATTGGAGAAGGCGACCAGCCGCGCGCGTTCCGGGGCGATGCTCATGCCGGAGCAGAACATGTCGATTTTCTGGGCGAGCAGCGTGGGAATGACGGCGTCCCAGGCTACAGGCACGTGCTTGACCTCAAAGCCCATGGTCCTGGCGATCCAGTTCATGGATTCCACGTCAAAGCCGGCGGGCTTGCCACTGTTTTCGTCAACATAGGCAAAGGGCCGATTGTTGGTTTCGATGCCGTTGATATAGCTTTTTGCGAGGGCCGGGGTGGAAAACGCAAGCATGCACAGCAGGACGGGAAGATACTTTTTCATGGGATCTCCTTGATACAACACCCTGTAGGCAGAATCATGCCAAGCCAATTTACAGCATTTTTCCTCCACCCTCAAGACGTAACGGCCACATTCTAATCCGGCGCCTGGCCCAAGTTCCGGCGGGCCAGGCGGAATGTTCCGTCCTCGCGCGTTCCATCGTACAGCAATGCTGCGTTACTGCGGATGCACCAAAAAGATGCCCACGCCCGTGACGTTGGTGAGCGTCGGACCGGTCACCAGCAGGTGTCCGCACTTGTCCAGGAAATTGTAGCAGTCGTTGTTATCCAGGTAGGGCTGCGGATCCAGTCCCAGCTTGGCGGCCGCATCAAGGGTGCTGCCCGAGGCGAAACCTCCGGCGGCGTCCGTCGGGCCGTCCGTGCCGTCGGTATCGGCGAAGACTGCGGCAATGCCCTTGCGTCCCCGCAGGCGCCCTGCCGCCACGACCGCCATTTCCTGGTTGCGTCCGCCCATGCCTGTGCCGCGCACATTGAGCGTGGTTTCTCCACCGAAGAGAAGACAGAGGGGCGCATCGCCGGATTTGAGCGTGTCGGCCGCCTGGCAGGCCTGCTCCGTCAGTTCAAGCGCACGCGTTCTGCTGTCGCCGCTCAGGCTTGTAGTCAGAATGCGCGGAGCATAGCCAAGCGTTTTGGCGACCTTGGCCGCCGCTTCCAGAGCCTGCTTATTCGTGGCGATAAGTTCGGTCTGCACCTGCGCGAAGATCGGGTCGTCCGCCTTGGGCGTTTCGGCAATCACGCCTGCGGCGCCGTCGGTGAGGCGCTGCAGCACCGGCTGGGGCAGTTGATCGCGTATGCCGAAGCGTTCCGTGATTTCCAGGCACTGGGCAAAGGTGGAAGCATCCGGCACGGTGGGACCGGAACCGATGACGTCCAGATTATCGCCTACCACGTCGGAAACGAGCAGCGCAACCATGGGCGCGGGTGCGGCAGCGGCAGCGAGCCTGCCGCCGGTATAGACGGAAAGATGCTTGCGCACAGCATTCACTTCATGGATGGTGGCGCTGCATTTGAGCAGAAGTTCGGTCGTCCGGCGCATGTCGGCCAGCGTAATCCCCTCCGCCAGGGCCGGGGTCAGCGCGCTCGCGCCGCCTGTCACCAGGCAGATCACCAGATCGTCTTTTTGAGCGCTGTGCGCCATGCGCAGCATTTCATGGGTGGCGTGTTCGCCGCGCTCGTCCGGCATGGGATGGCTGGCCTCCACAATGCGGATATGCTTGAGCGGCAGGCCGTGCCCTTCTTTGACGATGATCTGGCCTTGCGTTATGCGCTTTCCAAGGAGGATCTCCAGCGCAGCCGCCATCGGGGCGGCGCCTTTGCCAGCGCCCACCACCAGCAGGCGGCGGGAACCCAACGCATATTTTCTGTCGCTCACAAGCAGGTGATCATCCTGCACGCGCACATGGCGCGCCAGCGCTCCGTCCGGAGCTACCGCCGCCAGCGCGGCGTCAAGAATGGTACGAAGTTCTTTTTGATATTCCGGCTGCATATGTCCTCCGTTATGAGATAGTATGTGCATAGATAGGAATACACAAAAAAAGATCTTTGGCAAGGAGCGCCTCGCAGGCTACCGCGGGTTTGTCGCGGGGCTTTTCAAAGCGCTCATCGTCCGCTACACTGACGCAAAAACGTAAAGGCGCACGCATGATTCTCATTGACGGCAAAACTACGGCCGCGAATATCCGGGAAGAGTTGCGCGGGGAAATACTTGCCTTTCAGCCGCGGGCCGGCCGCGCGCCCGGGCTGGCGGTTATTCTCGTCGGTGAAGACCCCGCATCGCAGATATATGTAAGCAACAAGGAGCGCGCCTGCGCGCACAGCGGCATTCTTTCCTTTGCGCATCGGCTTCCTGCGCAGACAAGCCAGGGGGATCTGCTCGCGCTCATCGCCACGCTGAACGCGCGTTCGGATGTAGACGGCATCCTGTTGCAGCTTCCCCTGCCCGGAGGACTCGACAGCCAGGCCTGTCTTGCGGCCATTGAGCCTCGCAAGGATGTGGACGGCTTCCACCCTGAAAATATGGGACGCCTCGCTCTGGGGCTGCCCGGCTTTGTGCCGTGTACGCCCGCCGGCGTCATGGAGCTGCTGAGACGTTACGATCTTTCGCCCGCAGGCAAAGAAGCGGTTGTGGTCGGACGTTCCAATATCGTGGGCAAGCCGCTGGCCTTGTTGCTCACCCGGCAGGATGCGTATGCCAACGCCACCGTGACCGTCTGCCATTCGCGCACCCGGGATTTGGCCGAACATTGCCGCCGCGCGGATTTCCTGTTCCTGGCCATGGGCAGGCCGCGTTGCATCACCGCAGATATGGTGCGTGAGGGCGCCGTGGTCATTGATGTGGGCATCAACCGAAGCGAAGACGGCCTGTGCGGCGACGCGGATTTCGCGCAGGTGAGCGTCAAGGCCGGGGCCATCACCCCGGTGCCCGGCGGCGTCGGCCCCATGACTATCGCCATGCTGTTGAAAAATACGGTGCAGGCCTGGAAGATGGCCTGATACTCCTTATCGGCAAACTCATCTCCCACTGCGTAAGGTGACCCCTCTACCCGCTTGTGCTGCGCGCTTCGTTGTGGCACAACGCCGATACGCATGACCATCTGCTACACATACACCCACAGCGTCACGGAAGGCACGACGGGGTATTTTGCCTGCGAGCCCCCTGCGGATCTGTCTTTTGCACAGGCGCTCGCCTTGCTGGAGGCAACGCCGCAGGATGATTTTTTGCATCGGCATCTGTTGCGCCGTTGTGCCGCGCTTCCTCTTGCGGACCTGGAAGCGCTCGTGCCCCGTGCGCTGGCGGGGGAAAAAGTCCTGGCCGCCCTGCTGCTGGAATGCGCACTGCTGACGCCACGTCTTGCCTCCTTGGCGCAGCGCTTTGCCCCCGATGCCGCATTGCGTTTTTGCGGATCCAGCCCGCTTATCCATCTGCGCTGGCAGCAGTTGGAAGATCGCGCGCTGCATCAAGCCTGGAACGGACTCTTCACCGCCAACCAGACACAGCTGCGCCCCATGCCGCATCCGGAAGACAACGACATGCCCTGCCCCTATGCGGCTGCCTCGCCCGACAGAGCAGCGCCCCTGACGCTCGCGCAGTGCTGCGAACACTTCCAGGCCCCGGCGGGAGAAGCGCGCCCTCCGGCCCGGGAGACAGCGGCCCTCGCCCTGGCGCGTCTGGAGGCGCACGGCCTGCTCGCGGGACAGGAGATGCGCCACGAGGCTTCGCTTTCGCCGATTGGGCTGCTGCGTTCCTGGAACTTGGCCGTCGAGGTGCGTAACGGCGCGCTTGACTACAGCCTGCGCGGCACAGCCACGAGCTACGGACGCGGGCTGTCGCTGGCGGCGGCACGGGCGTCCTGTCTGATGGAAATCGTGGAACGGGTCAGCGCCTATATTTCCGTAAGCGGCGACGAGCTGCCGCATCTTGCCCGTCCCGCGCATCTGGTGCGGGAACGCTTTTCCCGGCTGCGAGACAAGGCGGAGGCGCTTGATCCCGCCGCACTGCTGCCCGATGTGCCCTACCGAGATGAAAAGCTGCACTGGATACCCGCCACGGCGGCACGGGACGGGCGTGCCATACTGGTCCCCTTTCAGGCAGTCGGGCTGTTCTGCAACCTGGATGAGCCCGCCCTGTTCGAAGCGCCCGGCTCCACGGGGCTTGCCGCCGGCAATACCTGGGAGGAGGCCAAAGAATCCGCGTTGACGGAAATCCTGGAACGCGACGCCGAAGCCACAACACCCTACCAACGTGCTCTGTGCTTTGCATTGCGCGCGGAGCAGCAACCGCTGGCCGATCTGTTGGACGACTATGCGGCGCGTGGCATCCAGATCCGTTTTCAGACACTGGCGAGCGAATTCGGCATGCCGTGCTTCTCGTGCTTTGTGGTTGATCGTAAAGGCGACGTGGCGCGCGCCGGCGGGGCCGGCCTGGACGGCAGACGGGCGCTGCTTTCCGCACTGACGGAAACTCCCTACCCTTATCCGGGCGGCCCCCCTTCCGGACCGGGCCTGCGCGGGCTGCCGCAACGTCTGCTGGAAAAACTGCCCAGCTACGATCAGGGCAGCGCCGTTGCAAACTGCGCGCTGTTGGAACACGTGCTGCTGGCGAACGGCTACGAGCCGTTATATGTGGATCTGACGCGCGCGGATCTGCAATTTCCCGTGCTGCGCGCTCTT
>JAIRVN010000160.1 GCA_031253875.1 Deltaproteobacteria bacterium
TGCTCACTTTTCCTTCAATCACGGAAATGGCGCCTATTTTTTCAT
Organism: Deltaproteobacteria bacterium; assembly: GCA_031253875.1. Lineage (GTDB taxonomy): Bacteria > Desulfobacterota > Desulfovibrionia > Desulfovibrionales > Desulfovibrionaceae > WRKB01. Next base: position 46 of record JAIRVN010000160.1, read on the forward strand.
TCGTCACATAGTATTGACGCACGTTGCGCATGGTAAGCTTTTCCACTTTCTGGGCCAGCGGAATCGTACTGGCAGGGGTTACGGGAATGTTTGCCGCTTTGCCTCGCAAATACCACCACAGGCCGCCACTCGCTGCTCCTCCGAGGATGACAAGCGCAAGCAGGCAAAGAAGCAGTCTTTTCTTCGATCGTTTCGGATCAGCCATATGCAAAGGCTCATGCGGAGGCGCCTGTCTGGGCGCGCTATCCGCACTGCCGCCCGGTGTCGTATTCGGTATGGAAAAGACAGTTTTGCACACGGAACAGCGCAATTTTGCGCCAGGCCGGACAGCCGTGTCCGGCAGATTGAATTTGCTGCTGCAGTTGGGACAAGTTATTTCCATACACCGACTCTCCGGGCAGGATGATAGCGCAGTCACGCCTGGTGCTGCCGTATACAGGCGTCGCGCGCGTCCAATCTAATATTCCGGAATAACCTCAAATATGGCCGGCAGTTCGCGATAACGTTCGGCATAATCCAAGCCGTAGCCTACAATAAAACCCCCTGGCAGGGCAAATCCTGTAAAATCGGCGTTCACAGGCACTTCACGGCGTTCCTGCTTATCCACCATCACGGCGAGACGCAACGACTTTGCTCCACGCGCGGCAAACTGACGCAGCAGGAAATCCATGGTGTGTCCTGTATCAATAATATCTTCCACAACAAGCACATGTTTTCCGGCCAAGGAAAGCTCAACATCCTTCACAAAAGAAATTGTGCGGTTTGAAGTGGCGGCTATGCCGTAACTGGCCAGGCGCACAAAATCCACCTCCACCTGAGGCCCTTCAAGACGGCGTATCACATCGCTGAAAAACATGAACCCGCCCTTGAGCACACAGACTGCCACAAGAGCCTCGCCGTCATACAGGGCGCTTATTTCCGCAGCCAGATCAGCCACGCGAGTCCGGATCTGTTCTTCATCAAAGACTTGTTTTAATTCCTTAATGCGCATTACCGTTCCTCATTATGACCTTGATGATGCCGGGCAAGGGTTTACAGATTCAGCAATACCGCCGTCTCGTCACAATCCGGATATTTCGGGCAATGAATGCAGTCCGCCCATATTTTCTGCGGCAGCACATCCTTGTCAACTTCCACAAAACCCAGTTTCTTGAAAAACTCTTCCTGGTACGTCAGCGCAAAGATACGCTGCACACCGAGACTGTCGGCTTCGCCAAGACATGCCTGAACGATGCGCCTGCCCAGGCCCTGCCTGCGAAAAGACTCCTCCACCACAAGCGAACATATTTCGGCCAGATCCTCCCATACAACGGAAAGCCCGCAACAGGCCGCCAAACGTCCATCATCAAGCTCAGCCACATAAAAATTCCGTACATGCTTATACAGGTACGTGAGTGCACGCGGCAAAAGCTGTCCCTTATCGGCGCAATCACGCAAGAGTTCCTGAATGCCTTTTACGTCGCCGATACGGGCTTTACGAAGAAGAATGTTGCTCATTTTTTCTGCTCCAGAAGCTGGTCGATGACGTCCTTAAAATCCTCCTCCGCAATAAGCCCCGGCTGATTGACCACCAGGCGCCCCATAGTGTCGTACAGGGTGTTATGCGGCACGGAACGTATGTTGAACATGCGCACAACATCCGCGTTCGCCATCTTCACAGGATAATTTATTCCATATTTGCTGACAAAGGGGAGCACAAGGGCCGGGTCTTCATCCAGAGAAAGGCCGAGGATGGCTACCTTGTCCACAGGATAGCTCCTGCGCAGGCGTACCAGACCGGGAATCTCCTCCCGGCAGGGCGCACACCAAGTGGCAAAAAAATTCAATACCACCACCTTGCCCTTATGTTGGTCTATTTCACTCAAAAGCAGCATGGCTCCCATGCCCGGATTTTCTGCAGCCCCCGCGAAGGATGTCATGCAACAGAGACACAGGACGGACAGTACAAAGTGTTTCATGGTCTTTTTCGACATGGTATTACGCATCTATATTGATACCAAACTGTTTGCCAAGCGCACGGCTTCCACGGCATCCGCCGCGTAGCCGTCCGCGCCTATACTCTCGGCATAGGCGCGGGTGAGCACCGCGCCACCTACCATAACCTTAATGGGCAAGCCGCGTTTTTTCAGCAACTGCACCGTATCTTCCATACGCACCATCGTGGTGGTCATCAACGCCGAAAGTCCGATAATCGATGCTTTATGCCGGCATGCTGTTTCCACGATATCCTCCGCTTTGACATCCTTGCCCGCATCCACCACGTCAAAATCATGGTTGGAAAGCAAAAGCGCCACAATATTCTTTCCGATGTCGTGAATATCGCCCTCCACCGTGGCCAGTACGACAATCGGACGGAAGACGGTTGTCTGCTCCTGCTCCAGCAGGGGTTTGAGCCGGGCGAACGCGGCCTGCATGGTCTCCGCCGAGCGAATGAGCTGCGGCAGAAAATATTCCCGGCGCTCATAACGCACGCCCACTTCGGTAATCGCGGGAATCAACTTTTCCTGCACCAGCGCGAAAGGCGCAGCCCCACCCGCAAGTTCCGCCTCCAGCAGTGTGATCACGTTTTCCCTGTCACCGCGCAGTACCGCCTCATGCAGGCTGGTCGCCGCGGCCGGCTTTGCCTGTCCGGAGGCAGCACCCGTGCCGGCGGACTGCGGCGTCCAAGCGGCATAGCCTGCAATGAAGCGTGCGGCATGGAGATCCTTATGCAACAGCATATCCGCGCAATCTGCCATTTCCCGTATCTGAAGGTTGCCGGGATTGGCAATGCAGGAGGAAATTCCCGCCCCGGCGGCCATGGCGAGAAAAGCGGCATTGATCAATTCTCTGGCCGGAAGCCCAAAGGAGACATTGGAAAGGCCGATGACTGTCGGCAAACCTTCGCGCACGCACCAACGGATGGTCTCCAGGCATTGCCGTCCGGCATCAGCCTTGGCGGACACTGCAAGCGCAAGCACATCCACCAGCAGCAATCTGCGGGAGATGCCAAGCGCCTCGGCCTGCAACAACAAGTCCTCCAGAATGGCAATGCGTTCCGCCGCCATCACCGGCAATTTCTTGCCGCGTAGCGGCAACAGGATACAGGGCGCGCCCCACAAGCGGCATAACGGACCGAGTTCTTCCATGCGGCCTGTTTCTCCGCTCACGGAATTCACCAAAGGCGAACCCGGACAATACGGCAACGCCCGCGCAATAGCTTGCGCGTTCGATGAATCGAGCGCAAGAGGAATGTCGTGGCGGACGGTAAGACGCTGCACCAGTTCTGGGAGGACTTCCGCTTCGTTCACCAGCGGCGCGCCCACATTCACATCCAAAAGTTGTGCCCCGGCATGTATCTGCTCATCTGCGTACAGCAGCGCCTGGGTGAATTCCCCTGCCTGTAGCTGTTCGCTCAGAGTTTTTTTGCCGGTGGGATTGATGCGTTCCCCAATGATGGCCAACGGCGCCTCGCCGCCGATAGAGACAAGCCGGGAGCGCGTGGTAAGCGTAATGCCGGAAGCAATGGGCCTTTCATGTCTGTGGAGCCTCATGCCGTCAACCCGGCGGCGCAGGGCGGCAATATGTTCGGGCGTGGTGCCGCAGCAGCCCCCAAGAAGCTGTCCCCCCGCCACGGCAAAAGCCGCTGTCTGCTCGGCGAAGGCTTCAGGCGGCAGGCGGAACACGGTTTTGCCGTTCACGAGTTCCGGCAGGCCGGCGTTGGGTTCGGCCAGCACCGGAATGCGGGAACAGGCAAGCAGGGTTTCCACCACGGCGCGCATCTGTTCAGGCCCCGCGCCGCAATTTGTGCCCAGCGCGTCCACACCGAGATTGAGCATAGTCTGCGCGAAAATTTCCGGGCTGGAGCCGGTCAGGCTCACCCCTTGTTCAAACGTCATGGACACCAAAACGGGCAGGTCGCATTCCATCCGCGCCGCAACGACAGCCGCACGGGCTTCAGCCAGATCGAACTGGGTTTCAATAAAAATGCAGTCCACTCCACCTTGCACAAGACCGCGGATCTGTGCGCGAAAACCTTCTATGAGTTCGGCAGGCTCCAGTTCACCAAGAGGTTTGGCGAAAAAGCCGCTGGGACCGACATTGCCCGCCACAAAAACCTTCCGCCCCGCTTCACGCGCCGCGGAAACAGCCAGTTCGGCCATTATGCGGTTGAAACGCCGGGGTTCAATGTCTCCCGGCAGTTTGAAACGGCTGCCGCCGAAGGTGGCGGTAGTGATCATGTCAGCACCTGCCCCAACATAGGCGGCATGGATATCTTTCAGCACCGCAGGCTGTTCCAGGCAAAAACGCTCTGGAGCCATGCCCGCAGGCATGCCGGCAGCCTGCAACACGGGACCGGTTGCGCCATCAAGCACAAAAATTTTTCCTTCAGCCAAGGCGCGACGAAACTCAGACACGAATCATTCTCCCGCACATCACAGCCATCTCTGGCTGTATTTCCAGCCGTCTATAGCACGGTTGACGGAAACCGTCATGCCGCATACAAACGGCATGT
>JAIRVN010000198.1 GCA_031253875.1 Deltaproteobacteria bacterium
TTGCAAGAGGAGTAGTCTTCCATGCCGCAGTCCCGACAAGAGCGGCGCGATTCGGCAAGCGGACTTCTGACGCATTTTTTCGGCCCCCCGCACGCCCAGCGCATAGACGGCCTGCCTGCGTTGTACAGCGAAGGCGACTATTTCACCCATCCGCTACCGCAAAGCTTGGCGTACCTGTATTTTTGCCTGGAAAACACCGGAACGCGCCCGTTAGAGCTGGAAAGCCTCTATTTTGAGCCCCGGAACGGCGGTGAAATCCGGGATCTCGGCCTGCCGCTGCCCGGCGTATACGGCCAGCTTGTCCAGCCCGGCGGATGCTTTGTCGTCGCCTTTCTGCGCGACCGTCTGAGCGTCCGTCTGCGCGACTGGCTGTATCTGGACAATCCCTTTGTCTTTCGTGCCTGCTGCCGCTGCAAAGACGGAGAATATATCCGTTCCGCGGAAATATCCCTGGATACCGACTTTCCTGTTTCGCCGCTGCAGGATTCCGAGTTGATGGAATATGCGGGCTTTCTTGAGCGCCGCGTTGAGTTGTTCGCCCGAGAAATCCAGCGCCTGCGGCATGAATGGGGCAGCCTCGCCGCCTATGCCGGACTGCATCGCGAGCTTGGCATGCACAAGGTGGAACGGGACGGCAAGCCGTATTGGCGTTTCCGGGAATGGGCTCCGGCTGCGAACAGCCTTTACCTGACCACCAATCGCATCCGTTTTGAGCGCCGCTATGCATACCGCTTCGCCCGTACGGATGATCCCATGCTCTGGGAGCTGTTTATACCCGCCGAAGAACTGCCCCACGGAACATATTACGAGCTGCATGCGGCGTCCTCCCGCACACGCAGGCATGTGGTGCGCGTGCCCGCCTTCGCCGTATGGGTGGAGCAAAACCGCGATAACGAACAACAGTGGTGCGCCCGGGTATGGGATCCGCCCGAACCGTATGCATTCAAGCATCTACAACCGCAACGCCCGGTCTTCCCCCGCATATATGAGGCGCATGTCGGCATCGCGCAAGCAGCGATCGGCAAAAAACCGAAACAATTCGGCACATACCGCCATTTTGCCGAAAAAGTGCTACCGCGCATCAAAAATGGCGGCTATACCGCCGTGCAGCTCATGGGCATTCCGGAGCATCCGCTCTATAAATCCTTTGGCTATCAAGTCAGCAGCTATTTCGCGCCCAGTTCCCGCTTCGGCACGCCGGACGATTTCAAATACCTGGTGGATGAAGCGCATCGTCTGGAATTGGCCGTCATTCTCGACATCACCCACAGCCATGCCTGTCCGAACACCGAACAGGGCCTGGCCCGCTACGACACCAGCCGGTACTTCTTCAGCAACCAAAAAACCCAATGGAAAACCGTTTGCTTTGACTACAACCAGGAGAGAACACGGCGTTTTCTGCTCTCCAATTGCCGTTATTGGCTGGAAGAATTCAAGATTGACGGTTTCCGCTTCGATGCCGTTGGGAACATGATCTACCTCGACCACGGACTGGACGACGACTTTTCCCATGTTGGACGATGTTTTTACGGCAAAGACGGGAAAAGCCGCCTGGACGAGAACGGCGTGCTGTACCTGAGCTTGGCCAATACGCTGGTGCACGAACTGGCGCCGCATGCCATAACCATTGCCGAAGAATTTTCCGGCGCGCCGGGCATGTCCTGCCCTCCGGAAAACGCGGGGCTTGGTTTTGATTACCGTTTTGCCATGGGACTACCCGATTTCTGGGCGAAATTCATTGAAGAAGACCGCACTATGGGCCAGATGTGGCATGAACTGAACAACCGCCGCCATTATGACAAAACCGTCAGTTATACCGAATGCCACGACCAATGCATTAACGGCGACGACGCCTTCATCTGGCGCATGATCAGGGAAGACATGCACGAACATATGTCCGTGTTCAGCGATTCATGGAAATGTTCGCGCGGCGTGGCCTTGCACAAGTTGATGCGTTTTATCACCTTGGCCGCCGCCGGGCAGGGCTGGTTGAATTTTATGGGCAACGAATTCGGACACCCGGAATGGATCGACGATGAAGATTATGCCCATCGCCAATGGCATCTGGCGGAGACAACCCACCTGAAGTACTCCAAACTTGATGCCTTTGATCGCAACATGCTGCGGATCGTTCAAGCACACTTGGAGCAGTTCGGACGCGAGCCGCGTTTTCGCTATATTCACGAAGAAGACCGCATCTTGGCCTTTGAGCGCGGCAAACTACTTTTTATCTTCAATTTCCATGAATTACAGACACAGAACCATCTTGCCCTGATGGTCAGCCCGGGGAAATACACGGAGATTTTCAGCAGCGACGAACGCGCCTACGCCGGGCACGGCAATTTGAGTACGCGCACGCCGGGCGAACATTTTTCCGACCCGGCTTCCGGAGTCCTTGAGCAGTGCATAACGCTGTATATGCCGCCATTGACAGGCTTGGCGCTGGTGCAGGGGTAAGACGCATCCCCTGTCGTCCCTGTCAGGAGAACACAATGGCTCGCTACATACTCGCACTGGATCAAGGCACGACAAGTTCCCGCGCTATTCTTTTCGACCATGGCGGCAACGTTGTCGCTCTGTCGCAAAAAGAATTCCCGCAGATATTCCCGGAACCCGGCTGGGTTGAGCACGATCCGCTGGAAATCTGGTCCACGCAGGTCGGTGTGGCCAGCGAAACGCTGGCCAAGTCCGGCGTGAAACACGGCGATATCGCAGCCATCGGCATCACCAACCAGCGCGAGACCACTGTGGTCTGGGAAAAACGCACGGGCAAACCGCTCTATAACGCCATCGTCTGGCAGGACAGGCGAACGGCGGATTTCTGCAAACAACTCCGCGACAGGGGCTTGAACACGATCTTCAACGAACGCACCGGCCTGGTGCTGGATCCATATTTCAGCGGCACCAAGGTTCGATGGATACTGGACAATGTGCCCGGCGCCAGAAAACAGGCCGAGGCCGGAGAGCTTTTGTTCGGCACCATCGACGCCTGGCTGATCTGGAAACTGACCGGAGGCGGGATGCATGCGACCGATCCTTCCAACGCCTCCCGTACCCTGATGTACAATATCCACAACGGCGCCTGGGACGGAGAACTGCTGGACATTCTGGGCGTGCCGTCCGGCATGCTGCCGCAGGTGGCGGACTCCAGCGCAGTGTACGGCAAAACCCTGCCGGAATTTTTCGGCGGCGCAATCACGATCGCGGGTATCGCCGGGGATCAGCAGGCTGCCGCCTTCGGCCAAGCCTGTACCAAAAAAGGCATGGCGAAAAACACCTATGGCACGGGCTGCTTCATGCTGCTGAACATAGGAACGGAGGCCACGCCTTCGGAAAACAAACTGCTGACCACCGTGGCCTGGAAAATAGGACGAAATATGGAATACGCTCTGGAAGGCAGCGTGTTCATGGCCGGCGCTTCCGTGCAGTGGCTGCGCGACGGGCTTGGCATCATCGAACGTTCTTCAGATGTGGAAAGTTTGGCTTCTTCCGTGCCGGACAACGGCGGAGTCTTCGTAGTGCCCGCGTTCGCGGGCTTGGGCGCGCCCCATTGGGATCCCTACGCGCGCGGCGCCATCCTCGGCATATCGCGAGCTACGACCAAAGCCCATATCGCGCGCGCCACCCTGGAAAGCATTGCTTACCAGACAGCTGACGTGCTTGAGGCCATGCAGGACGACTCGGGCGTCAGCCTCAACGAGCTGCGCGTGGACGGCGGGGCAAGCCGCAACGACCTGATCATGCAGTTCCAGGCGGATATCCTGGGACTGCCCGTGGTTCGGCCCAAGGTCACGGAAACTACCGCCCTGGGCGCGGCTTACCTGGCGGGTCTGGCGGTCGGGTTCTGGACATCCGTGGAGGAAATAGGCTCACAGTGGCAAATGGAACGGCGCTTCGAGCCGAAGATGCGCGCCGCTGAGCGGAGCGCGTTGCGGCTCACCTGGCAACGGGCGCTGCGGCGGGCGAAAGCCTGGATACAAGCCTGAACTTCCATAATATGTTACCCCGTATGATCGTTCAGCAACACGGCATAATATTTTCCCGCTTTTCCGCCCGCATCAGCGTATTCCCGCGCTTGTTCCCGGCATGTCCGGCACGCTGCGCGCGGAACATGCGCGCACAGTGATAACGGCGTGCGGGAGCTGGCGCTTTCAAACAGTCCGAAGCCGGGACAATGCGGACAGAGGCGGAAGGCTTCCTTCTGCTTCTCGTGCAGCATGTCGGTATCGTAAAAAATATCCTTGTGTCGCACCCAGAAGCCGCGCTCTTCGCGGCCTTCCGTGGGCCGCGCGGGGGGATTGCGGAAAAGCGCGAGCGCATCGTCGCAGCTTTTTTTGAGAATATCGTTGATGCGCGGACTTTGGCGGGCGCTGTCGGGCTTCCAGTCAGGTTCGCGGATATCGTCAAAAGGCAGGCCCGCCAGAGCAAGGCAGATGGCGAGGTTGGTATAGGGCAGTGCGCCGCGTATGGCGTAGCCGCCTTCCAACACCGCG
>JAIRVN010000057.1 GCA_031253875.1 Deltaproteobacteria bacterium
CACATGCCGGTCACAATGCCCGCATGAGTGCCGGCGCTGCCGCTGGGCACGATCATGGTATGGATATCAAGGCCTGCATGGAACAGTTGCTCCATGATCTCCTGAACGCAGCTCACATAGCCGAGAGCGCCCAGGGCATTGGAAGCGCCGCCGGGAATGATGTAGGGTTTGTGGCCCTGCTCTTGCAGCCGGGTAGCGAGTTTTTCCATTTCTTCCCGCATGGGGCTGCCGCCGGGCACCACGGTGATGCTGTCCACATCCATAAGTTGGAACAGGAAGTTGTTGCCGGAAGATTCCGCCTTATAGCTGCCTTTTACCCGCTCTTCGAGCACCAGATGACAAGCAAGACCCTCCTTCCTGGCCCAGGACAGAGTGAGACGGCAATGGTTGGATTGTACGGCGCCACAGGTGATAATCGTGTCCGCGCTTTTGGCGAGCGCGTCAGCGATGCAGAAGTCGAGTTTGCGGGTTTTGTTGCCGCCCGCGCAACCCGGCAGCAGATCGTCGCGCTTGACGTAGATCCGCACCTTGTCGCCAAGGGCCTTGGAAAAGTTGGGGGCCGCCTCCAGAGGCGTGGGATCCTGCACATAACCCCTGCGGGGAAATTTTGCCAGATTCATGCCATGTCTCCTTATATAATATAAAGGGGTTCAACGCGCCCATTTGAACACGATAGCCTGCTCCATATCCTGGTGCAGGCTCGCATGCACGGGACAGCTATGCGCGGCGCGCTCAAGAGAGACTTTTTCCTTTTCGCTGTATTCCCTGTCCGGCATGGTGATGACGACTTCAATGCGCTGGATGCGGCGCGGATTGGAGGCCATCACTTTGGTGGCGGCCGCTTCCATGCCGTCCACGTTGATATTGTGGTTTTTTCCATACATGCCGATGATGGTCATGGCACAGGCAGCCAGAGCCGTGGCGCAGAGATCGGTGGGCGAAAACGCCTGCCCCTTGCCCTGGTTGTCCGTGGGCGCGTCGGTCACTATGACCGCACCGCTTTGCAGATGGGTACACTCAACGCGCAGATCGCCCAGATATTTTGCGGAAACTGTAGTAGCCATGCGAGACTCCTTGGATGCAGGATGCGGATAACGCAACCCTACCCAAGTCAGGTCATTTCAGCAACATATTTAAACCTTCCTGGCCGTCACTCGCCACTCCGCGTACACCGAACGCAGCGGGTGGAGAGCATTGTAATATTCCATATGTTCCATAATTGCTAAATCCCAGAGATTGGGCGGCAGAAGCCGCTGAATGTCGCCTTGATTGTAAAAACAGGCTTGCCCGTTGCCTACTATGTCTCCTTCGTCAATGCCCACCCGCAGGCCGCCGTGGATACGCCCGGCATCCGCCTGGTCGCCCTGGCAGCCGGAGGCGGCGCTGGAATGTCTATCGCTAAACGGTATCCAGAAAAATATGCCGCCCGGCTTGAGCACCCGACGCGCTTCACTTATGGCCTTTTCAGCCATTGTAAAGCCGGTATGTGATATTCCGCAGCGGTCGAGCACCATGTGAAAGCTTTCTTCTTCATACGGCAACCGGGTAAAATCGCCCCAGTCGATCCGGGCGGCCAAACCCTTGTTTTTAAAATTCATCCGAGCCAAATCCACGGCTTTCTGCGAGGCGTCAATGCCAGTCACAGTAAAACCCATTTCGGCGGCAAAACGGATATTGGCGCCGCTTCCGCAGGCTATTTCCAGAATGTTGACCTCTTCCCTGGGCATATCCTTGGGCGTCTGGCGAAAAATGGCCTGTACCACCGCATCCCAAGGCGCATGTTGGTAGAAGCCCTGAGTATACTTTTCATCCCATATGGGATCAAACGACTGGTTTTCACTCATTTGTTTCCTCCAGAGTCCCGGCCGCGTTCCGGATTGCTGTTTGGTCATAACGCGTTGTCTCCTTTAGCCTGGGTTTACGGCGTCCGCTGTTTGCCGCTTTCCCGTATTCTTTTGGGAAGCCCCTTCCACACCAGATCATACGAGATGTCCACAAGTTCTCTGCATACGCTTTCGGGCGTAGGCTCCATCAGGGACAGGGATACCCAGTGCAGCTTGTTCATGTGCCATCCGGGCAGCACCGTGGTGTAGCGTGCGCGGAAATCAAGCGAAAGGTAGGGGTCGCACTTGAGGTTCAACAGCGTGGCCCCTCTGTTGCGCACGAGCAGGGCGAATATCTTGCCGTGCACGAAATAGCGTAGAGCGTCCCAACTCTCTTTGAAGTCAGCAACAGCATCCGGCTTCGCCAGCGTGTATTCGTGAAGCCAAAGGTAGTTGGGCGGCCATGTTGTACGCTTCATAATTCAGTGCTTCGCAGAGAAAGATTCCGCTCGTGAAAAAACGAAATCCGCTAAAATAAAGATAAACTCCTTGCGGGGGAACTTCTTATCGCGGAAAATAGCCCCATGCTGTGAAAAATACAAGGCGTCTGCTGACCCGGAATCCGCCACGCCTCTGGATCGACCTGGGCAACCTTGGGCGTGAGCAGGTCGAATTGGCGGACGCCTGTTTAAATATGGCCAATTTTGGTGTAGCCATATTACAACAGGCTGTGTCGAGCGAAGCTCTGGCGCTATTCATGTTGTTTTACCGCTGGATGGAAAGAGGAAAGTCATGCAATCGATTGCAAAAAATGAAGGGGTGGCGTCGTGGGCGATGACTTGCGCTTCGCTGCATTTTTAGACAACATTGCGGGGATATTGGTTATTTTAACTCTGATAGGTTTCGGGGTTTTTGGCTTTTACCTTGCTTTTAAAGAAAAGCGCCGCAGGAACAGGGACGGATAGCGATGGTGGAATTCAACTCCCTGGCCTGCAAAGCCACGTCACCGGCCAAGACGGGCTACGCCACGCCTTTGCATCCATGATGGTGAACAGTGGAGCCAGCCTGCCTATCGTCGGCAAAATCCTGGGGCACACACAGGCCAGCACGACACAACGCTATGCACACCTTGAAGAGAATCCGGCCCGTAAAGCGGCGGAAGAGGCGGCGGCCAGAATCGTCAAGGCCATGCAGTCATCGCCGAAACGTGGTAAGGTGGTGGATTTCAAACAATCTTTTGGATAGGCATAACAGCGCATTGCATAAAACGTTATAAATAGTTATAGGCCTCCTATGAACGTAATCAACTGGACAAAGAAGGCAAGAAAGCAGCTTGGCCCTATCCCCCACCACGATGTTGAACGCATCATTGTTGCGGTAGAGTCTCTTGCAAACTGGCCGGACGTGCCGAACGTCAAATCGCTTTCGGAACGAAATGATTACCGCCTTCGCGTAGGCCGCTACCGGGTACTTTTCACAGTGACGCCGGGCGGCGAAGTGACAGTCATACTCATAGAGGAGGTCAAGAAACGCGATGAACACACCTACTAGTCATCAGATACTGACCCATAACGGCAAGCCTGCCTTTGCCGTTATTCCCTATGCCGAATACCGGCAACTTATGGAACGTACAGGAGCGCGCCCGGATGAAGAGGTAACGCTGCCTCATGAGGTGGTTAAAATGTCCACCCTGGGCGGAATGTCTCTTATCCGTGCGTGGCGTGAGCATCTGGGTTTGACGCAAGAAGATGTTGCGCGGCGCATGGGCATAACGCAACCGGCCTACGCCAAGATTGAAGGCGGAAAAACCCAACCCCGCATAGCTACATGCAAACGCTTGGCGGCGGCGATGGGTATTGAGTGGGAACAACTGATGGAATAACCCGGATTCTACCCCTAGTTCTTATCGTTGGCAAAATCTTGGGGCACACACAGGCCAGCACGACACAACGCTACGCGCACCTTGAGGAGAACCCGGCCCGTAAAGCTGCCGAAGCAGCCGCTGCCAAAATTGCCGAGGCAATAAACAGGCCAGGCGGGAATGTTATTCAATTCGCCAGGACTGGCGAGGCGGGGGCATAACCGCTTTTCCGTATATCATCCGTACCACAGAGTGTGCCCAGCATGAAAGATGAGGAAAATTTTCTTCGTGGGTACCAGGTGGGTACGAAAAGAAAAAAGGCACCCACAGATTTTTCTGTAAGCGCCTGATTTTCTGGCTCCCCGGGACGGACTTGAACCGCCAACCTAGTGGTTAACAGCCACCCGCTCTGCCGATTGAGCCACCGGGGAACACTGTCGTTGCAGCAAGGGTTGGGGTAATAAAAAAGTCCTGCTTCGTCAAGCAAAAAGAAAAAAAAGTACGGAAAGCGCAGATTGACCTCCGCGCCATATTAGCATATTGATTTTCACTTAACTCTTTGTAGTAGCATGCCAGCCCTCAGGCAAGGTAATGATTGTGGACGACGCCCGGGAACAGCTGAAAAAACCCGTCAAATTAGCTACCAAATCTTCTCACGCCGCCTATTTCCAGCCGATGCTGGAATCCTTCGCCGCGCGCAACGAGCTGAACGAAATCGTCAAAAACAGGGTAGTCAAAGCCTGCGAACTGCTGGATAACGGCATCCCGTTGTATCCGAACGATTTCAAACAACACGGCCACATGGCCCAGGAACTGCTCGACACATACAGCCCCCTGAACGAAGAAGAGCTGGCATGCCTGGACACGGCCTTCTCCCTTGCCGGACGTATCGTGTCCCTGCGTTCTTTCGGCAAGGTAGCCTTCTTCCACCTTGCCGACGTCAGCGGACGCGTGCAATGCTATGCGGATCGCGAGCATTTGGGCGCTGCCTATACTGCCTTCAAAAAACTCGATATCGGCGACATTGTCGGCATCGAAGGCCGTTTTTTCCGTACCAAAACAGGCGAACTGACCCTGAACTGCCGGGAGGTACGCCTGCTTTCCAAATCGCTCCGCCAACTGCCGGAAAAGCACCACGGCCTCAAAGACGTCGAAATACGCTACCGTCAGCGCTATGTGGATCTCATCGTCACGCCGCGCACGCGCGAACTGTTTTTGAACCGTAGCGCGATAGTCAGCGAATTCCGCCGCTTCATGGAATGCAAGGGCTTTCTGGAAGTGGAAACCCCCATGATGCAGCCCATACCCGGCGGCGCTGCGGCCAAGCCTTTTTCAACGCACCATAACTCGCTGGATATGCGCCTGTACCTGCGCATAGCGCCGGAGTTATACCTCAAGCGCCTGCTTGTCGGCGGTTTTGAAAAGGTGTTCGAGCTGAACCGCAATTTCCGCAACGAGGGCATCTCCACCCAGCATAACCCCGAATTCACCATGGCCGAGTTTTACTGGGCCTATGCCACCTATGAAGACCTCATGGACTTCATTGAAGAGCTGTTCGGGCAACTGGCGCGGAAAATTTGCGGCGGCGCCCGCATCACCTATCAGGGAAAGGACGTCGACCTGACCCCCGGAACCTGGAAGCGCATGACGTTTTACGAGTCGCTGGCGGCGCTGGGCGGACATTCGCCGGATTTTTACAACAACCATGCGGCGCTCCGCGCCTATCTCAAGGACAAGGGCGAAAAGGCCACGGAATCAGAGAAACTCGCCAAGCTTCAAGCCAAGCTTTTTGATCTGGATGTGGAACCAAAGCTCATCCAGCCGCACTTTATCTATCACTACCCGCTGGACATTTCACCGCTTGCGCGCCGGAACGACACGGATCCGAATCTGACGGATCGCTTTGAGCTGTTCATTGCGGGCCGCGAAATCGCCAACGCCTTTTCCGAGCTGAACGATCCCGCGGATCAGCGCGGCCGCTTCGAGGAGCAGATAGAAGAAAAAGAAACGGGCGACGACGAAGCCATCGGCATGGACGAAGATTATCTGCGCGCCCTGGAATACGCCATGCCGCCCGCGGCGGGCGCCGGAATCGGCGTCGACCGCCTGGTCATGCTGCTCACGGACGCGCCTTCCATCCGGGAGGTCATTCTTTTTCCCCTGCTCAAGCCGGAGAGCTGAACGCCGATGTTCCGTATGCGTTTCGAGTTGTTTGTGGCCTTGCGCTATTTGTTTTCCCGGCGCAAGCAAACCTTTATCTATGTCATCTCCCTGATGTCCATTTTCGGCGTGGCGCTCGGCGTCGGCGCGCTGGTGGTGACGCTCGGGGTATACAACGGTTTCACCACGGATATCCGCGATAAAATTCTGGGCGCGAACGCCCATGCCATTGTCATGTCCTACCGGCCCGAGGCGCTGGACAAGTACGCCCCCCTTGTGGATGTGGTGCGGGCGAGCCGGGACGTCACAGGCGCAACGCCTTTCCTGTATACCGAAGTCATGCTTTCCACGCCGGTCGGCGCCAAGGGGCTGGTGCTGCGCGGCATTGATCCGGATTCCGCCGGCCCTGTGCTCACCATCCTGGATCGCATGCTGGAAGGAGGACTTGCCGAATTGAACACGGAGGACAGGCCCCCCGGCATCATCATCGGCAAGGAACTCGCGCGCCGCCTGAACCTGGGCATGGGCAGCCGCGTGAACCTGCTTTCACATTCCGGCGAAAAGAGCGCCACAGGCTTTGCGCCGCGCATTCGTCCCTTCAAGGTGGCAGGCATTTTTCAAACAGGGATGTTCGAATACGACAGTACGCTCGGCTTTGTCGCCCTGTCTGCAGCGCAAGAATTGCTCGGCCTGCCGGAAGGACGCATTTCCGGCATTGAACTGACCGTGGCCGACCTCTACAAGGCGGATCACGTCGCCGAACGCCTGCAGCGGGAACTTGGCTCGCCTTTTTACGTGCGCCACTGGATGGAAATGAACGCCAACCTTTTCGCGGCCCTCAAGCTGGAAAAAATCGGCATGTTTCTCGTGCTGGCCATGGTCGTGCTGATTGCCTCCTTTTCCATCGTCACCTCGCTGGTCATGCTGGTTATGGAAAAAACCCGCGACATCGCGATTCTGATGTCCATGGGGGCCACGCGCGGCATGATCCGGCGCATCTTCATGCTGCAGGGCACGATTATCGGCGCGGTGGGCACCGCCGCCGGCTATGCGCTGGGAATCGCGCTCTCGCTGCTGCTGAAAAAATACCAGTTCATCAAGCTGCCGCAGGGAGTCTACGCCCTGGACCACCTGCCCATGTTGCTGAACCCCCTGGATATCGCCATCGTGGGCGGCAGCGCCATGCTCCTGTCTTTTCTTGCCACCATCTACCCGGCACGCCAGGCGGCGCTGCTTGAGCCGGCGGAAGCGCTGCGCTACGAATGAATGCGCCCTTGTATGCATTGCATGACGTGGGCAAGGAATTCGCCGCGCCTGGAGAAAATCTAGTAATTTTCAATAAAATTTGCTTGACCATTGCGGCAGGAGAGGCCATAGCCATTGTTGGGGCGTCTGGTTCGGGAAAATCCACGCTCTTGCATCTGCTGGGCGCTCTGGATATGCCCACACAGGGACGGGTATTGTTTGAGGGGCAGGATATGGCCGGCATGACGCCTGAAGAGAAGGCGGCCCTGCGCAACCGCTCGCTGGGTTTTGTGTTTCAGTTTCACCATTTGCTGCCTGAATTCAGCGCCTTGGAAAACGTGGGCATGCAGGCCATGATCAGGGGCATGCCCCGCGCCGAGGCGGCGCGCCTGGCCGGACGGGCCTTGGAAAACGTCGGGCTGGCCGACAAGGCCGGTCAGCAGGTTACCACGCTTTCCGGGGGAGAACGCCAGCGGATTGCGATAGCCAGGGCCATTCTGCTCGAACCGAAAATTATTCTGGCGGATGAACCCACGGGAAATCTCGACGAGCGCACAGGTTATATGATAGGGGATCTTTTATTACGTTTGCGCCAAGAATTGATGATCACGCTGGTAGTGGTGACCCACAACCGCGACTTGGCAGCCCGTATGGATCGCTGCCTCGAACTTCGCTCAGGAGTGCTCTATGAGAACGCATGTGCTTAGCCTGTTTTTCCTGTTTTGCGCCGGCCTGTTGACGGCCTGCCCCACGCACGCCGCACAGGCGGCACAGAGTCCTCTGGTTCTGGTGCTGCCTTTTCAGATCAATGCGGGCGAAGACATGGCATACCTGAATGCCGAGCTGCCGCAGATGGTCAGCCGGCGTTTGGCCTCCAAAGGCTTTCGCGTGGTGCCTGCGGACAGGGCGCGGGCCATGGCCCAGGGCAAAGACAGCCAGGACCCCGGCGCTGCCCGCGCGCTGGCTGCGGCGGCCGGAGCGGACTACGCTGTGTGCGGTGTTTTCAACCAACTTGGCGAAACCTTTAGCCTCGAGTCCCGCCTGCTGCCGGTCAGAAGCGAAGGCGGCGCGCAGCCCTTGACGGCGCAAGGCCAGGGGATTATCAACCTTGGCCCGGCCGTGGACAAGCTGACCGATCAGATGGCCGGAACCGTCGCCGCCAACCGCAATGTCCGCGAACCCCTGGTGGCCAGCGGAGCGGGCAGCCTGGCCGATGTCCAGGTACGCGGCATGAAGGTGCTGGATCCGGATGTGGTGCTTATGCGGCTGCGCTTGCGCAGAGGCGACAGCCCCAACCCCGTGTCCATCGACGAAGACGTCAAGCGCGTCTGGGATATGGGCTATTTCAGCGATGTCCGGGCCTCTCTGGAACAACAGGCCGCGGGCCGCGTGCTGGTCTTCACCGTGGAGGAAAAACCGCGCATTGACAATGTTGTTGTCAACGGCGCGGGCAAAATTGACAAAGAAGACATCATCGGCGCCATGAGCACCAAGACCGGCTCCGTGCTGAACGAAAAACTTCTGGCTGAAGATCTGCAAAAAATTACCGACTTGTACCGCGCGCAAGGCTACTATCTTGCCAAGGTGACTTCCAGCGTGGATCCGCGCCCGACCGGCAGCGGCGCCGTGCTGACCCTGAATGTGGAAGAAGGCGGCAAGCTGTACATCAGGGAAGTCCGCATAGACGGCCTGAAAGGCATGAAGCAGGGCGACATGAAAGATTACATGGCGCTCAAGGAGCGTAACATTCTCTCCTGGTTTACCGGCTCCGGCGTACTCAAGGATGAGTATCTCGAGCGCGACGCCACCGCCATTGCCGCCTACGCCCTGAACCAGGGCTATGTGGATGTGCAGGTCGCCCCCCCTGTTGTGGACTATAAGCCTGACGGCATACACATCGTCTTCACCGTGGATGAGGGCCCACGCTATAAACTGGGCGACATTCTCTTCATCGGCGACCTTATCGATACCGAAGCCCGGCTGCTTGAGGTCATTAAACTTAACAGCCACAAGAAAGAGGAAACCTATTTCTCTTTGAGCGTCATGCAGGAAGATACCAAAAGACTTACCGAATTCTATGGCGATCACGGTTACGCCTTTGCCGAGGTGGATACCAAGGTCGAGCGCCTGGAGGACGGACATATCCTGAATGTCGCCTATGCCATCCAGAAAAAACAGAAAGTGTACATTCGCCGGGTGAACATCGAAGGCAACATGAAGACCCGCGACAACGTCATCCTGCGTGAAATGCGCCTGGCCGACGGCGACGTATACGATGGCGCCAAGCTGCGCCGTTCCAACGAACGTCTGAGCCGCCTGCGGTACTTCACCCAGATGAATACGGAACTCGTGCCCACCGGCGTGGACGACGAAGTGGATCTGAAAATTAACCTCAAGGAGGACAACACCGGCGCCGTCATGGCCGGGATTGGCTATTCCACGTATTATGACGTGGGTTTTACCGCCTCCATCATGGAACGCAATCTCTTCGGGCGCGGATATTGGGCGCAGTTGCAAGGCTTCTTCTCCTGGCGGCGCACCAGCGGCACGCTGTCTTTCACCAACCCCCGCCTCTGGGATACTGAACTCGCAGTAGGCGGCGACCTGTATTATATCCACGACACCTGGGACGATTTTACGAAAGAAACCGTGGGCAGCACCATACGCATGGCCCATCCGATCGGAGAATACACCTCCATCGGCTGGGGCTACCGCCTTGAACAGTACACGCTCTCTGACATCCACCCATGGTCGTCCGCTCTCATCAGGGATTACAGGGGCACCAACTGGACAAGCGCCGTCAATGCCCGCATCGTACGCGACACCACGGACGACCGCGCGCGTCCCACCAAGGGCACCATCACATCCATATCCGGCGAATACGGCGGCGGCGGTCTCGGCGGCGACGACAACTTCGTCAAGGCCCTCGCGGACTGGCACGGCTTCTATTCGTGGCGGCCGGAGCACACCATACACCTGCGCGGACGCTTGGGCGGCGTATTCCAGAACACCAACAAAAACGTGCCAATCTTCGACCGTTTTTATCTTGGCGGCATAGATACTATCCGCGGCTTCTCGTATACCGATCTTTCCCCGCGCGACAAACGCTCCTGGGAACATATCGGCGGTGACCGCATGGGGGTAGTGAATATCGAATACATCTGGATGTTTCAGAAAGATCTGGGGCTTGCCATTGCGCCCTTTGTGGATGGCGGCTTCAACATTGATTCCAAGTCGAAACGGATGCGCACCATCAATGACGACACCTGGGTATGGTCAAGCGGTCTGGAACTGCGCTGGCGCTCGCCGATGGGCGATTTGCGTCTCGCCTACGGCTGGCCGCTCACCAAAAATTATAACAGAGAGTGGAAACCGGGTCGCTTTGAATTTACCATGGGTTCCTTCTTTTAGGACACGCATCATCACAGGGGAAAGGCGCGCGGGACGCCGCCAATCACGCATTCGCCCCGCGTGATGCCGAACGAAGCGGCATAGCGCGCAAGTTCGTCGAACGCAAAACCCATGTCGGAGGGCTGGTGGGCGTCCGACCCGAAGACGATCGGCACCCGTAAATCCGCCGCAAGACGCATGATCTCGGGACCGGGATAGATTTCCCGGCAGGCTTTGCGTAGCCCGGCGGAAGAAATTTCCATGCTCATGCCCGCATCGCGGACAGCGACAAGGCTTTCCCGCACGAGGTCAAGTCCGTC
>JAIRVN010000259.1 GCA_031253875.1 Deltaproteobacteria bacterium
GCCGCTGCAGCCCGTCAGGATATGTTTCACCCCAAGAGGAAAACCGCCCAGGCAGGCGTCCGCCATCTTGCGCGAAAGCGCGGCGTCGCTCATCTGCAAAATGCCTCCCATGCCGCAACAGGGTTCCAGGCCCTGTATCTGGCCGGTGAACAGCGTTTTCAGCCAGCTCATATCCTTATCCACATCCCAGTGACAGGGTTGATGATAGCCGTATTCCGCCGGTTTTTCCGCCTGCGGCGCAGGCACGGCCCCGGCGAGCAACGTGCTGAAGGGCGCAAGGCCCTGCGTCCAGGCTTCGGCTTCGGCTCCTTGCAGCGCCTTCTTGCCGTAATCCGCGAGACTATGATGGCAGGAAGCGCAGAAGACCGCCACGCGCGGCCTGCCGAGCGCGCGCCAGACTGCGATATTATGTTCTTCCATGTGCTTTTGGGTATCCAGCCTGCCCGCATGGTGCATAGTGCCGCCGCAACAGCCGAAGCCGGGCGCATCCAGCAAGGTATAACCCCAGGCGCGCAGCAGCGCGCCTGCCTTCTCCGTCCACTTGCCGCGCACGTTCCTGGCCGTACAGCCGGAAAAGATCGCCACGGGACGCGTGAGGTCCACATTCACTGCGGGATCTTTTGACACTGTGGCCCACAGCACGGCATCGGCCTTGTCCACAAGCCCTTTCGCAGTGGCGAGCAACGGCTTGAGAGCTTCCGGAGCGCACCAGTCGGGAACAGTAGCGGCGATATAGCCGAGTGAAAGCCAGGCCGGCCCCATGCGCGTGATCCATACATCCCAAAATTGTTGCATCCAATGCGGATGCGCCGCCCGCGCCTCCGCCAGCAGATCGACGGTGGACAACTTGCGCGCGCAGACCTTCTGGCAACGCCCGCAACCGGCGCACAAACGCGCGAGTTCCCGCACCTGTTCCCATGCAAACTCCGCGTCCGCCTGAGAACCGGCGAAATCCTTGTCCAGCGGTTCGATGAGCAAACGCTTGGCTTTGGGCGAATATTCTTCACGCCGGAAACGTCTGTACACCGGGCAAACATCCAGGCATTCACCGCATTGGGAACATCCTCGCTGCACGATCAATACCCCTTTTGCGGATTGAGAATTGCACCGGGATCAAATAATTTTCTGATCCGGCGCATCAATTCGTGCTCGTCCCTGCCGAGCTGCAAGCCCGGATCTTTCAGGCAACCCGCGCCATGTTCGCCGGAAAGGCTGCCGCCAAATGCAATCACGGCATCGTCCAGTTCGTGGTGAGCCTTGACGGTGCGCTTTGCGTCATCAGGATCCGAGGCGTCATAATGCAGGTTGGCGTGGATGTTGCCGTCGCCGGCATGGCCGAAGCCGATCAGTCTCTTGCCGTTATTGGCGGCGATTTCCTCAAAACGCCGCACGGCGGCCAGCAGTTTGCCGCGCGGCACGGCCATGTCCCCTCCGATGCGGTCCGGCCCAAGCACATAGGAAGAGGAGGTCACACGCCTGCGGTAGGCCCACAGTTTGTCTTCCTCGGTCTTGCCCACGCCCTCCAGTTTCCACAGAGCGTCATCAAGCTGTCTGGCCAGGCGCGCGTTTTCCAGGCCGATGGTTTCCAGGCTGCCGTCAATCTGGAACAGCAGCAGGGATTTCACCGCGTCCGGCCAGGGGCATGCGCCGGTCTTGACCAAAATCTCCAGGACGGTTTCGTTCATGAACTCCACGGCAGCGGGCAGAATCCCGGCGGCGAACACCTTGGCCATGGAGCGTAAGGCGTCATCCAGGGAGGCATAGCCCACCAGCACCGAAGCCGAGGATTCCGGCTTGGGGATGAGTTTCAGAATCAGCTTCGTGACAATGCCGAGCGTGCCTTCGGATCCCACGATAAAACGCGTCAGGTCGAGCCCAATCACATCTTTCTGGGTACGGCCGCCAAATTTCATCAACTTGCCGCCGGGCAGCACTACCTCGCAGCCCAGAACATAGTCGCGGGTCACGCCGTATTTGACGGCCCGCATACCGCCCGCGCAGGTGCATACGTTGCCCCCCAGAGAAGTCGCCTTGCCGCTGGCCGGATCCGGCGGAAACATAAGCCCCATCTTCTCAACCGCCGCCTGAAACGCCGCCGTATTCACGCCGGGTTCCACTTCCGCAACAAAATCCGTGGGAGAAATCTCGAGGATCTTGTCCATGCCGAGCATGGACAGCACGATGCCGGGCACGGTGGGCACACAGCCGCCGGACAGGCTGGTGCCGCGTCCCCTCGGGTGTACCGCCACGCGCTCGGCGTCCGCCCAACGCATAAACTCCTGCACCTGCGCCGTTGACGTGGGACGCGCCACGGCGAAGATTTTTCCTTTGATATTGCTGGCGTCGGAGGCATACACGCGCATGGCCGCAGGATCAAAGATAACGCCGTCTTCTCCGACAATCTGCACAAGCTCCCTTTGCTGGATCTCGGTGAGCGCGCTTGCATACGCCATGGAAGTCTCCTTAGCTTAAAACATGCCTATCCAGGTCCAGTACGTATAGACCATCAGCGTGCTGATCATGGCGCCAAGCAGGCTCATGATGGCCCCCACGCGTATCAGTTCCTGTGCGGTGATTTCCTCGGAAGCAAGACCGATGATGTTCGGCAGGTTCGAAACAGGCAGCAGATACTGGTGCAGCATGTTCATGCCCACAAGCAACACGAAAGCGCTGACCTGCATGCCCGCATTGGCTGGCAGGGCCACAACGGCCACGGCATGGGCGATGACCACCGGAGTCAACGCGGTAGTCTTGGGACCCGCGCCGGTAAAGAGCACCTGCAACGCCAGCATCAACCAAATGAAGATGACAATCTGCAAACGCACGTCCAGCGCCGTCAGCGGTGCAAAGAAGGTTACGGCGAGCCACTTGGCCGCGCCGGAACTGACCATGATCGAACCCATAGACAGACCGGCCCCATAAACAATAAACACGTTCCAGGGAACCTTTTTTTCCGCTGACTTCCAGCCCATCACCTGCTGCGGACCCGGCGCAATGAGCGCGACAACGGACAGCATGGCAACCAGGGTGGAGTCCAGCCTATGTATCTTATCTGTCGCCCACAGCGCGAGGGTGCATAAAAACACGATAAGCGCATACTTCTCTTTCAGGGACATGATGCCCATCTTCTTGAGTTCATCAAGAATGGCGCCGTGCCCTGCGGAGATATCCTCCACCTCGGGCGGGAACAGTTTCGTCAGCAGCCAGGTTGCGGAAAGTCCCATAAGCAGAGCGGGAGGCATGCCGATGGCGAACCACTCGGACCAGGCCACCGTCTTGCCGGTGGCTGTCTGCAACAGGCTGGCTGTAATCGGGTTGGCGGCGTGAGAAGTCAAAATGCCCACGCAGTACATGGTGCCCGCAATCGTTACGATGAAAACGAGCCCTTTCACCAGGCTGCTCTTGCCCTTTTCCGCGCCGAAAGCCAGACCCATCTGGGTGATCATAGGCAGCACGAGCAGGGTTTTCGCCGCCAGGGAAGGGATGAAGAAGGTCATCACAAAAGTAATCAGAGATATGGCCCAGTACAGGTTTTTTGCGGAGTTGCCCGCCTTGCTGACCATCAGGAACGCCAGGCGTTTCGACAGTCCGCAGTCGCCCATGCAGGCCGCCATGACCATGCCGAGCACCACAATCCATACACCGGTCGAAGCATATCCGGCGAGAGCCCCGCCGATTTTCGCGCCCCCGAAAAGTATGAGAAAAGCAACGATGCAAAAGCCGCTCTGGGCATCATCAAGAGCCTGGGTCACCCAGACGATGATGGCGAACACGCCCACACCCAGCGCCACCTTGCCAGCATGGCTCAGCCCCTCGACGGGAGGCGTAAGAAAAATGATGGCCAGCATGGTGCACAGCGCAATGCCAAGAAAGCTCATCTGCTTTATATTAAGCATGTCTTCGCTCCT
>JAIRVN010000248.1 GCA_031253875.1 Deltaproteobacteria bacterium
GCGTCCGGGTTCGGCAGATGCACGGATTTGGGCGAGCGCAGAATACGTGTAAGGTAGTAGGCGATCCTGCTTTCGCAGAGATGGAAGCGGCTGAGGAAAATGCCTTCCGTACCGTCCAAATCCTCCGAGACAAGACGTTTCTCGTCCAGCAGCACGTCGATGGCCTCGTCCAGCAGGCCGGGCTCAATGTCGAGCTGCCTGCTCGCCAGTTCGATCAGCGCCTGGCGCGGATAATATATATGTCCTTCGTCATTCGCCTGGTGCAGGGCATAGAGCAGTCCGGCCTGGGCGCGCAGGGGATGTTCCTTGCCGAAGCCGAGTTTGGAAGCCACGTTGTCGGCAGTCAGAAAGCCGATGCCGTGGATGTCCATGGCGAGGCGGTAGGGATTCTCGCGCACCACCTCCAGCGCCGCCTGCCCGTAATGGCGGTAAATGCGCACGCCGTAGGCCGCGCTGACGCCGTGCGGCTGCAGGAAAAGCATCAACTCGCGCATGCTCCGGTGTTCTTGCCAGGACTGGATGATGCGCGCCAAATTTTTTGCGCCCACCCCGGAAACCTCGCGCAGGCGCTCCGGCGCTTCATCCAGTATGCGCAGAGTGTCCGCCCCGAAGCGCTTCACAATGCGGCCGGCAAGGGATTCGCGCACGCCTTTGATCAGCCCGGAAGCAAGGTACATGCGGATGCCCTCGGTAGTTGCGGGCATGACTTCTTCGTAGGATTCCATGCGGATCTGGCGGCCCCAGCGCGGGTCATTGTGCCATTTGCCCCGGATGCGCAGCGAAGCCCCGGCATTGGGGCCAGCCATGTGTCCCACGGCAGTCACCGTGTCTTTTTTACCCTCGGGCAGCAGGCGCAACACCGTGTAGCCGTTGTCTTCATTGTGGAAGACAACACGCTCCAGGCTGCCGACAAGTTCGACGTCGTCAAGCAGAACAGGACGTTCCAAATTCACTTTTTCTCCATGCGACGCTGTTGCAATAGCATATCGGCCAGTACCAAGGCGGTCATGGCCTTGAGCACGGGCACAATGCGCGGGATGGCGCAGATGTCGTGCCTGCCGCCCACGGTGATTGTGGCGGGATTGCCTTCAGTGTCAACGGTTTTTTGCTCACGGGCTGTGGAGGGGATGGGTTTGACAGCCGCGCGCAGGACGATGTCCTGCCCGCTGGAAATGCCGCCGAGTACGCCGCCCGCATTGTTGGAGGCGAAGCGTCCGCCGGGCAGCAGAGCGTCATTGTGCTCGCTGCCGAGCATGCGCGCCGCCTTGAAGCCTGCTCCCTGTTCCACTCCTTTGACAGCACCTACGGACATAAGTGCGGCAGCGAGCAGGGCGTCGAGTTTTCCGAACACGGGTTCGCCGAGGCCGGCGGGTACGCCGTGCGCTTCTATCTGCACGATGCCGCCGAGGGTGTCGCTCAGGCTGCGCACGTTTTTGATGCGATCCTCCCAAGCGGGGACGATGCGTTCGTCGCCCGCGAAATAGGGGCGGTTTCCCGCAGTGGCGATATTGTCGCATTCACAGGCAATGCCGCCGATTTCCAGAGTACAGGCATGCAGGTTGATGCCTTCGCTTGCGAGCAGCCGTTGGGCGATGGCACCGCCCGCAACGCGGGCTGCTGTTTCGCGGGCGGAGGACCGGCCGCCGCCGCGCGGATCGCGCAGTCCGTACTTGGCCTGATAGGAGAAGTCCGCGTGGCCGGGACGAAACAGGCGGGCCAGTTCGTTGTAGTCGGCGGAACGCTGGTCTTCGTTGGCGATAAAAAAGGCGATGGGGGCGCCGGTGGTTTTACCTGCATACATGCCGGAAAGCAGGCGCACGGCATCGGATTCCTTCCGGGCAGTGCCCGCAAGTTGCGCGCTGCCGGGGCGGCGCAGGTCAAGTTATTTCTGAATGTCGGCCTCGCAAAGTTCCAGGCCGGCCGGGCAGCCGTCCACCACGCCGCCGATACCGGGTCCGTGGGATTCGCCGAAACTGATCAGACGGAAGATCGCGCCGAAGGTGCTGCCTGTCATGATGCTGTCCTCTCTCGTTATTCACATTGAGCCGCTGCCCCAGGGTTGGAGTATGATGTCCGCAATCTCCCGCACAAGTTCGGGAAGAGGCCGGACGGCATTGACGATATGATGCGCCGCGGCACGGTACATGGGTTCGCGTTCGGCCAGCACCTGCGCGATTTCTTCGGCTGGGGACCGGCCGGTCAGGCTGGGGCGCTGGAGCGCCCGGGGATCTGCAGCAAGACGCGACGACAGAAACTGTGCCGGAACATCCAGAAACACCACCGTGCCTGTAGCACGCATGAACTCGCAGTTGCGCGGATCAAGCACCATACCACCGCCCGTGGCCACCACAGTGCGCGGACGCGCGCATTCCCGCAGGACCGCGCTTTCTTGGGCGCGAAAAGCGGGCCAGCCGTTTCTGGCCACAATCTCGTCCACCTCCAGGCCGCTTATAGCACGGATCTGTTGGTCGGTATCGACAAAAACGAACGTAAGTTTTGCGGCGAGCAGATGCCCCAGGGTACTTTTCCCGCTGGCGCGCGCGCCGATGAGAAAGGTAAGAAAGGGGTGTTTTTGCAAGAGCATGTGGAACACTAGATCAAAAGCCTGTTTTTTTCAAATCGGGAGGCTCGTACAATGTCTCACAGGCAAAGAGGCGAGGATTCTGCTTTACAGAACAACGGATGAATAGATAAGATATGGTGATGTACAGTATCAAAGGTATCCGCGAGGCCAAATCGGGCGGGGCGGATATTTCGGAGAAGATAGATGAGTTCTAATACGAATGTTCTGCGGGTTGGTCTGGCGGGCTGCGGTACCGTTGGCTCCGGCGTTGTGCGGGTGCTTGGAGAAAATAAAGACTGGCTGCGCACGCGCAGCGGACGTGAAATAGTGCTGACGCACCTGCTGGAGCACAGTCCGCAAAAGCTTCAAGGACTGCCTGTGCCGACGGGGCTGATAGTGACGGACGATCCGGCGCAGCTCACGGATAACCCGGATATCGACGTTGTAATCGAATTGATGGGCGGTATAGACTCCCCCGGCGCCTTTATTATGCGCGCTCTGGATAACGGGAAACACGTGGTGACCGCCAATAAGGCTCTGCTGGCCGAAGCCGGACTGCCGCTGTTGGAAAAGGCGGCGGAACGCGGCGTATCGTTGCTGTACGAAGCCAGCGTGGCGGGGGGCATTCCTATTGTGCAGGCCATGAAGGAAAGTTTAGCGGCGAACCGCATCGTGTCGCTTTCCGGCATCCTGAACGGCACCAGCAACTATATTCTCAGCAAAATGGAAGCCGCAGGGACGGATTTCGCTACCGCGCTCGCGCAGGCGCAGGAATTGGGTTTTGCCGAGGCGGATCCCTCCTTGGACATCGACGGTCAGGATGCGGCGCACAAGTTGGTGATCCTCATCCGCCTAGCCTACGGAACGGAATATCCGTATACGCAATTGCCCGTGCAGGGTATACGCGACATTGACCAACTGGATATCGGATTTGCGCGCGAGTTCGGCTACCACATCAAGTTGCTCGGTACGGTACGGGCGGAAGACGGCAGCCTGCAGGCCGGGATATTTCCCACGCTCATCCGCAAATCCGCGCTGCTGGCGCAGGTGAGCGGGGCTTTCAACGCCGTCTGGCTACACGGCAATGCGGTGGAATCTCTTTTTTTCCACGGCAAGGGCGCAGGATCCATGCCGACCGCCAGCGCCGTTGTGGGCGACCTGCTCGCTCTGGCGCGCGGCACAGCGCCGAACAATACCGGCTTTGTGAGTCAGATTCCCTCCGCAGCGCGCATCATGCCGCCCGCC
>JAIRVN010000059.1 GCA_031253875.1 Deltaproteobacteria bacterium
ATTCCTGGACAGTCTTCTTGTCATCCTTGATAAAGGGCTGCTCCAGCAGGCATACTTCTTTATAGTATTTTTTCACAGCGCCTTCGGCAATCTTTTCGACAATGGCGTCCGGCTTACCTTCTTCCCTGGCTTTCTGGCGATACACTTCAAGTTCGCGTTCCACCAGCGCCGGATCAAGAGATGCCGCGTCCAGGGCCAAAGGGGCGGCAGCGGCAACCTGCATGGCGATATTCCTGGCGAATTCCTGGAAGGCTTCGGTGCGCGCCACAAAGTCTGTTTCGCACTTGATCTCCACCAGCACACCGATTTTGCCGGTGGAATGGATGTAAGAACCAATCATGCCCTGCTCGGTGGAACGACCGGCCTTTTTGGCGGCTTTGGCAAGCCCCTTCTGGCGCAGCCAGTCAACGGCCTTTTCCATGTCGCCCTTGCATTCTTCCAGGGCTTTCTTGCAATCCATCATACCCGCCGCGGTTTTTTCACGCAGCTCTTTCACGTGTTGCGCACTGATCGACATAACGACTCCCGATAGTGTTGCGGCGCACGGCCGTTATTTATTCTGCGGCGTCTGCTGCTGCGTCCCGGCTTTCCACGGCGGTCGCTTCGGCCTGGGCGGCTCTTTGCAGTTGTTCCTCGGCATCGGATTTACCGTCCTTTTTCATGGCATCGCCTTCCATGCAGGCTTCCGCGAAAGCGGTGACAAAGAGTTTTATCGCACGGATGGCGTCATCGTTGCCGGGAATGACATAATCAATAAGGTCGGGATCACAGTTGGTATCGGTAACCGCCACGATGGGAATGCCGAGCTTGCGGCATTCCTTGACCGCGATTTCTTCCCGATGGGGGTCTATGATGAAGGCAAGCTGGGGCAGGCGCTCCATATCCTTGATGCCGCCCAGCGTCAGATTGAGCTTGTCCATTTCGCGCTGCAGGCTCAAGATTTCCTTCTTTTGGTAGCGGTTGACGGAACCGTCGGCAAACATGCCCGCCAGCTTTTTCAGGCGTTCCACGCTCTTCTGGATAGTGGAAAAATTGGTGAGCGTGCCGCCCATCCAGCGGTTCGTCACATGATATTGCCCCGCGCGTTCGGCTTCAACGGCAACGGCCTCCTGAGCCTGGCGCTTGGTGCCGATGAACAGCACCTTGCCGCCCCTGGCGACAGTGTCGGCCACCTTGTCATAGGCAGCACGAAACAATTTTACGGTCTGCTGCAGATCAATAATGTGAATGCCGTTGCGCGCGCCGAAAATGTAGGGGCGCATTTTGGGAGTCCAGCGGCGGGTCTGATGCCCGAAGTGCACGCCGGTTTCCAGCATCTGTTTCATGCTGACAGAGGCCACGATATCCTCCCGGGTTTTTTCTTCCACTCCGCACTGTTCAGGCAACCCAAGCTGCGGAGTGTGCTTTGTTGTTGAACTTGTCCATTTAGCCTTAGTTCAAAAAAATGGCAAGCAAAAATGTAAAAATGCCAGGACAATCGATGTGTATCGAAGCGTCACGAGGGCAGCGGCCCGGTTTGCCGGGACGCTTCAGACACGGCTTTGCGGCTACGCAACGCGTCAAGGCTAAGATAGATCGAGGGTGTGGTATACAGCGTCAGCATCTGGCTGAACAGCAGTCCGCCGATGATGGATATTCCGAGAGGTCTGCGCAGTTCCCATCCACTGCCGTGCGACAGGGCCAAGGGCAGCGCCCCCAGCAGAGCGGCGGCGGTGGTCATCATGATAGGCCTGAAACGCCGCATGCAGGCTGCGTGGATGGCTTCCTCCGGCGCCAGTCCTTCCCTGCGTTGCGCGTCCAGCGCAAAATCCACAATCATGATGCCGTTTTTTTTGACAATGCCGATGAGCAGAATAATGCCGATCACCGCAATCAGGTTCAGATCCGTTCCCGTGAGCAGCAGCGCCAGCACGGCGCCCACTCCGGCCGAAGGCAGCGTGGACAGGATGGTCAGCGGGTGGATGGCGCTCTCGTAAAGAATCCCCAGGACGATATACACTGCAATGAGGGCGGCCAGGATCAGCAGGGGCTGGTTTTGGAGCGAGGCCTGGAACGTTTGCGCCGTGCCCCGGAAGCTTGCGTTGATGTTTTGCGGCAGTCCGAGCCGGTACGCGCTTTCCTGCACCGCGTCCACGGCCTGGCCCAGCGAAGTGCCGATTGGCAGGTTGAACGAAAGCGTCACCGATGGAAATTGTCCCTGATGATTGACCGAAAGCGAGGCGGGGGCGAGTTCTACGCGGGTTATTGCCGCAAGGGGCGTCATTTTACCGCCGCCGGCACGTATGTAGATGTCGGCAAGCGATGCGGGACTCTGCCAATATTGCGGAGCAACCGCCATAATGACATGATACTGGTTGAGCAGGGTGTAGTTGATGGACACCTGGCTTTGTCCGAAGGCTCCGTACAAAACGGAATCCATCACGGCAGCGCTGATGCCGAGGCGTGAAGCGGCATCCCTGTCCATGATCAACTTGGCCTGCAGACCCCTGTTTTGCTGATCGCTGTTTACGTCGGTCACCTGGGGCAGAGCGCGCATGGCCTCCTGCATGCGGGGAGCCCAGCGGTTGATGTCCTGAAAATTTTCTCCCTGCAGGGTATATTGATACAACGCGCCACTCTGGCGTCCTCCCACGCGCAGTTCCTGCACCGCCTGCAAGTAGGTGGGAATGCCCGGAATG
>JAIRVN010000004.1 GCA_031253875.1 Deltaproteobacteria bacterium
CCACAGCGCCTGCTGGCCGCTTATTCCCTCGGCATTTTTCCCTGGTAGGCGGAAGCATGTGGTCCCATCCTCTGGTGGTCGCCCGATCCTCGTGTTATCCTCCCCCGGGAGGCCGTGCAGGTGCCGCGCAGTCTGCAACGCGGCTTACGTCGGCGTCTCTTCCGCTGCACCCTCAACCATGCCTTTGGGGATGTCATTCAAAGTTGCGCCGCGAGTTTTCGGCCGGGACAACAGGGCACTTGGCTGGGTCGCGAGATGATCGAGGCGTATGTATTCCTGCACCGCCTGGGATATGCGCTTTCCGCGGAAGCCTGGCAGAGGGGAGAATTGGCGGGCGGCATATACGGGGTCGCGTTGGGACGGGCTTTTTTCGGGGAGTCCATGTTTTACCGCGCGCCTGACGCTTCCAAGGCGGCACTGATATACTTGACGGAGTATTTGCGCGGGCAGGGCTATGTGCTGTTTGACTGCCAGCAGAATACGCCGCATATGCGCCGCTTCGGCGCTGTGGAAATTCCCCGTGCCGAATTTGTGCGCAGACTTGACGAAGCTCTTGCGCTATGAGTGCTCCCTTGTATTGTCCGGATTGCTGGAATCCTCTGTCTCCGGAGGCGCGGCTTTGCCCGCATTGCGGCAGGCCGCTTTCACTCCAGGATATGCAACGCCAGAGGGAAGTGGCTGCCAAGGTCAATATTGAGGGCCGCAGACGCGGCGGGTGTTGTGCCGTATTGCTGGTAATAGCGCTGATTTTTGCGTTTTTCAGCCTGCTGCGCTATTTTTATAGCTCAATAATATATTGAAATATAATATTTATTTCTGCACAGACGTTTTTTCTTTGTCGTCAGCAGCGACCCTGCGCATACGCCACAAGAGTTTTCTGTCGGTATCAGCGGACATCGCCACGTTACCCAAAGTTTTACCTTTGCGTTTGGTCTTGATGGCAAGTATGCGCCCAAGCACGCCGAGAACTCTTTTTTTACGTCGAGTTTTGTCGGGAACCATATTGGTCGGCCTCCTAAAGTAGCGGAATACAGCTTGTGTTTCTTATTCGCCTTCGGGCACGAGCGGCTCGTGCGCGTCCAGATCATAGAAGCCGCGCACGACAAAGGGGAGGGGATAGTCGCGCACTGCGTCAAAACGGATAAAGCCCATGGTTTTACCTTCAGGAATGGCGGACAGCGGCACTACGCCCAGCGGAACGGGCAGTTCGAGCGGGCAGACAGTCACGCGCAGAATCTGATCCGCATAGCGTTCCTTCAAGTAGTCCAGGATCAGATTGCCTTCTTCGGCGGTAAAGGCTTCCAGGACAGTTTGCAGAGCATCGTCTTCCGTGCCGTGAGGCATTTGGCTGTCGATCGGTTCGGCGCAAGGCTTGCCTATCAGGCTTTTGTCTCGTAGACTTTGTAATTCGGCGGGATCAGGAGCGGACCTGAAAAGGTGCGCCTCGACATTGCGGCGGCCTTTGAAGGTATGCATCGTCAGGGTGATGATATAGATGCGATCCAGCGGAGCGTTGGGCGGAGCCGGAATAATGACGTGTTCCATGTGTTCCCTCCGGCTGCTGTCATACCTGAATTACTGTCCGGAGTGAAGCCTTTTGGAAAAAGCCTTTGAACTGCGTACCGACTATGCGCCCAAGGGCGATCAGCCTGTGGCGATTGAGCAGATCGCCTCAAACATCGAAGCCGGGGTGCGCGACCAGGTGCTTTTGGGCGTAACGGGCTCAGGCAAAACTTTTACCATGGCGCAGGTGATCGCGAGTTGCCAGCGGCCCGCATTGATACTGGCGCCGAACAAGACCTTGGCCGCCCAGTTGTACGCGGAGTTCCGCGAACTGTTCCCGTACAATGCCGTAGAATATTTCGTCAGCTATTACGATTATTATCAGCCGGAAGCCTATGTGCCTTCGTCCGACACCTATATAGAAAAAGACTCCGCCATCAACGACAATATCGACAAACTGCGCCATGCAGCGACGCACGCGCTGCTCACCCGGCGCGATGTGCTGATTGTTGCCTCTGTGTCTTGCATCTATGGCCTCGGTTCGCCTGAGTATTACGCCAAACTGGTTATTCCTGTCGAAGCCGGGCAGCGCATGACTATGGACGCGCTGATGACCCGGCTTGTGGATGTGCAGTACAAACGCAATGATTACGACTTCCACCGCGGAGCGTTCCGGGTGCGGGGCGACGTACTGGAGGTGATCCCCGCTTATCAGCACGAACGGGCTTTGCGGATCGAATTTTTTGGTGATGAAATCGAGGCCATGTATGATATCGATCCGCTGACAGGCACGGTACTCGCTAAAACGGCGAAAAGCGTCATCTATCCTGCCAGCCACTATGTGTCGGATCAGGATAACCTTGTGCGCGCCATGAACGACATCCGCGAGGAGTTGCGAGAGCGTTTGCAGTACTTCCAGAGCAACGGCCGCCTCGTGGAAGCCCAGCGGCTGGAGCAGCGCACCCAGTTGGATCTCGAAATGATGCAGGAACTTGGCTATTGCAACGGGATTGAAAACTATTCGCGCCATCTCGACGGACGCAGGGCAGGACAGGCGCCGGCCACGTTGCTTGATTATTTCCCCGAAGATTTTCTGCTTTTTGTGGATGAATCGCATATCAGCATTCCCCAGGCAGGCGCCATGTACAAGGGCGACCGTTCGCGCAAGCAGACATTGATGGACTACGGCTTTCGTCTGCCTTCCGCCCTGGACAACAGGCCGTTGAACTTTGAGGAGTTTTTGGAACGTATCAATCAGGCCGTCTATGTCTCGGCCACGCCTGGCTCCTGGGAAATGGAGCGCTCGTACGGCATTGTTGTGGAACAGCTCATCCGTCCGACCGGGCTTGTGGATCCGCTGATCGCGGTACGTCCTGTCAAAGGGCAGATGGACGATTTGCTTGCTGAATGTCGCAGACGCGCCAAGGCGGATGAACGCGTGCTTGTCACCACCCTTACCAAGCGCATGGCTGAGGAATTGACGGAATATATCAGTGCCCGTGGCGTCAAGGCGCGCTATCTGCATTCGGATATAGACACTTTGGAACGTATGGCTATTATTAAAGGCCTTCGCGCTGGCGAATTTGACGTGCTTGTCGGCATCAACCTGTTGCGCGAGGGTTTGGATCTTCCTGAAGTTTCGTTGGTGGCGATTTTGGATGCCGATAAGGAAGGCTTTTTGCGTTCCACAGGATCGCTGATTCAGACCTTCGGCCGTGCCGCCCGCAACGTGCATGGGCAGGTTTTGCTCTATGCCGATGCCGTGACGCGTTCCATGCAGGCCGCCATGGGCGAGACGGAGCGCCGGCGTGAACTCCAGCTTGCCTTTAATCAAGAGCATGGCATCACGCCTGCCACCGTGCGCAAGACGCTCGACAGCCCTTTGCTCGCCCTGTATGAAAGCGAAAAAAGCTCTTTGCAGTCCGCAGCCGGTACGCCGATGTCGCATGAAGATACGCCCGTGAGCCCGGAGAAACTCGAAGCGCTTGTGAAGCAGTTGGAGAAGGAAATGCGCGAGGCTGCCAAGGAACTTGCATTCGAACAGGCCGCCATGTTGCGTGACCGCATACGCTCTTTGCAACAGCAATTTCTAAGCATAGTCTGAGATCGCCCATGACCCGGCCCGTGTTGTGCCGTTAACCGGTTGCGTGTTGCCATGACGAAACAAGCGTCTTTGTTTTTCGAACCTGCGGAGCGCGCGGCTTGGCTGCGTGAACGTTTGCATTACCACAATTATTGTTATCATACGCTGGATGCCCCTGAAATCAGCGATGCGGAATACGACGGCTTATACCGCGAGTTGGAGCGGCTTGAAGCAATGCATCCCGGACTGCGCGCGCCGGATTCGCCCACGCGCAGAGTGGGGGGGAAAGTGCTGGAGGCGCTTGCCGTCAAG
>JAIRVN010000143.1 GCA_031253875.1 Deltaproteobacteria bacterium
CCAGAGAGACGGAGGCTTTTTCCAGGGCCGGACTTTCCGGAAAATGCTGGATAATATCACGGAAGACTTTGGCAGCCTTGGCGTACTGCTTAGCCTGCAACTGCGCCAAACCGAGCTTGAGCAAACTGATCGGCACCTCTGGTGAAGGCGGATACGCGGATCTGCGGGCGCTGAAATAGGCTTCGGCTTCCCGCACATTGCCCACCAGCAGATTGGCTTCTCCCAGACGCACCATGGCGCCCGGCACGTTGGGTGAACGCAGGTTCGCGTTCATGGCTTCGTTCGTGGCGGCGAGGATGCGCTCATAACCCTCAAGAGGCTTGTCCTTATAGAGTTCCCAGGTGGCATCGCTGATCAGGTACAACACCTTTTCCTTCTGATCGCGAGGCAGCGGCATGCCTTTGAGTGTAGCCAACGTTTCAAGGGCCGCACGGTAATCTTTCTGCCCCATGTATGCCGAAACCTGGGCCATGAGTTCCACCGGATCGAGCGGTTTGGGCACAGGATTGCCTTTTTCGTCCACATACACCACGGGCGCGGTGGCGTTTGCCGAAACCTGCGTGGCATTTGTCGAAGGCTGCTGGGTGGCGCGCACCTGCCCCATGACCTGCGTGCCCTCATTCTCGGATCCGGGCGGCGTCTGCGGAGCTTGTCCGGTCTCTTGCGGCGGTGCGGCAGCGGGCTGCTGCTGCGCTTGCTGCGTCTGCGGCAAGGGCGGCAATTGCGGAGACGCAGGCTTTTGCAGTTCTTGCGGCAGAGGAGGCAGGGAGACGGGCGCTTCCGGCGGTAGAGGGGGCATGACCGCAGGCGTCCGGGCAGCCGATGGCGGCACGGCTGGCCCCGAAAGCGCAGGCGATGGGCCTGCTGTTCCCTGCGCGGCAGGAGGCAGGGTTACTGGAGCTGAAACAACAGGTCCGCCGGTTCCCGGAGGAGGTCCCATGGGTGCGGAAATTGACGATCCCTGTGCGGAAGGCGCCGCCGCCGGAGTCGCCGGACTGGCGGCAGACGCCGAAACCGCCTGCGGATTTACCGGTCCGCTGAAAAGCGCCTTGTTCGAAGGCCAGGCTTCCGGCCCGGCTTTGTTGATGTCAGCGCGGATAGCCTGAGGACTGATTTGGGCATTGCGTTCCCCGACGGACGGGGCAGTACCGGGCGAGGCCGCGTATGCTTGGGAAAACACGGCGCCGATCAAGCCGGCTGGCGCTGTCGGCAAGGCCGTCCGTGTCTCATCGGTCGCAGCGGCATGCGTGGACGGCGGACGCCAGCGCGTGCCCAGCGGATCGGGGTACACGTCGACAAGCACCTGGATGGGAGTGGGTCGCAGCACAATATAACCAAACGCCTGGGTGCTCAGGGAGAGTTCTATCTGCATCCCCTGCTGCACTGCCCCGGTGAACAATTTCGTCTGTTCGGGCGCGGACTGCGCGGAAAATTGGCTTGGTTTCGTCAAATTGACGCTCAGGCTGTGCGTGCCGGTGCGGCTCACAGTCAGGTCGACATCAGGCGCGTCCAGTGTGATCTGGAGGCGCTCGCGCCCCGACGAGGCAATACTCCAACGCCAGGAAGCCGCCGAAGAAGCGCTGGCGGCAAAAAGCAGCATAAGCAAGGCTGCGCAAAGAAGCCGGACGGCGCCGGCAAAAAGCGCTGCATTCACGCGGGATCTTTTTGCAAAAAGCATGCTAACACAGCCTGACATGCCTGTACACGTTACCCGGGTTTTTTCTTCAACTTTTCAATCAGTGTCGTCCGCTTGATGCCCAAAAGCTCGGCAGCTTGATTTTTGACGCCATCGGCGTGTTCCAGGGCTTCTTCAATCAGCCGGTCTTCAATAGTATCGAGAAATTCCTTCAAACTCATGGCATGGGTATCCAAATCCGCCAGTGTGGGCCACACGAACCCCCGCTGCAGCAGCGGCGGCGCTGGCGCAAGACGCGGCGCAGGTTCCGGCAGCGCCGCGATATCTCCCACCGTCTCCAGGATCTTTACCGGCAAATCGCCGGGATGCACTACCTCGCCGTCTACGAGGATGCTCATGCGCTCCATGAAATTTTCCAATTCACGCACATTGCCCGGCCAGGGGTAGGCCAGGAGTATTTTGCGCACATCCGGGTCCAGGACCAGACAGGGCCGGTTTTTACGCACGCAGAAACGGGCAAGAAAATGTTCGGCCAACAGCAGGACATCGCTGTCGCGTTCACGCAGGGGCGGCAGGTGCAGGGGAATGACATTGAGGCGGTAATACAGATCTTCCCGAAAACGCCCCTGGCTTACTTCATTTTCCAAATCGCGGTTGGTAGCGGCCACAATGCGCACATCCACCTTCTTCATCCCAGCGCCGCCGACGCGTTCGATTTCTTTTTCCTGAAGCACGCGCAGAATCTTCACCTGCAGACTCAGATCCATTTCCCCGATTTCATCCAGAAAAATCGTGCCGCCGTCCGCCACTTCAAAACGGCCGGGACGGGAGCGGATGGCATGCGTGAAGGCCCCTTTTTCATGGCCGAACAGTTCGGATTCCAGAAGCTCTTTGGGAATGGCGCCGCAGTTGATGGGCACAAAAGGCTTGTCAGTGCGCGCGCTGTTGTTGTGCAGAGCGCGCACGAGCAGTTCTTTGCCGGTGCCGGATTCTCCAGTGACGAGCACAGTGCTGTCCGTAGGCGCCACCTTCAGCAGTATCCGGAATACATCGGCCAGAGAGGCGCTGTGGCCGATGATGCCGTTGCTTTTCAGATCCATAAGACCCTCCGGCTCGTTTGGGACACAGTATATGCAGAACGCTTCAAGCGTCAATACACTGACACAAATGTAAGTACCAGAAAAAATATGCTTTGTAATATTTCTAAAAAAAGTCTCAAAAAATCGCCGGCAGGTGCGCCTTGGCGGCAGATCGGCGACTTGACGCTCAAGACAGGGGATTGTATAGCTGGTTGCCCACGGGATACGCCGACTTAGCTCATTTGGTAGAGCAGCTGATTCGTAATAAACAATGCCCAGGAGGATTTTCTAGGGTTTAATCAAAAGAATCTAGCGAGTTATAAGAGCGACAGTGCTCGCAAATTTTATTTTTTTATACCCTATTTCTACCCTGGCGCGAAATGCGCCTACTCACAAGCCGACTTAGCTCATTTGGTAGAGCAGCTGATTCGTAATCAGCAGGTGACGAGTTCAACTCTCGTAGTCGGCTCCAAAAAAACAAGGGTTTATGTGAAAAAAAATCACATAAACCCCTTCTTTTTTCCTAAAAACAGGGTAGCAATAGGGTAGCAGAAAATGTCTGTGACTGGAAATCGTTGCGGGCATAGCCCTAACCTGCCATCGCTTTCTCCGGCCCGGCCTTGCGTCTATTGTCCATCGTTAAGCACAAGGGGCTTGATGGTGTAAGGGTGTAGAAACGGCTTTGGATTATCATACTCTTCTACTAATGTACGAAATTTTTACAATTAGACACTAGATCCATAAAAACATTGACGGCCTGCATTGCATAGCGTAGGCAGTCATCATCTTTAATCGGGTGCAGTATTGTTCAAAATTGACTATGCGTGTGCTTAGCTCTTTTTCGTAACGTACCTTCCCAATAAATCACGGAGTTATCACATGGCAATGTCTTTGTATGTGGGCAATTTGTCCTGGTCTGCCACGGAATCCAGCCTGCAATCCCTGTTCGCTCCCTATGGTGAAGTTCTTTCCGCAAAAATAGTATCAGATCGTGATACAGGCC
>JAIRVN010000163.1 GCA_031253875.1 Deltaproteobacteria bacterium
TCAAGCTTGGGCCAGGCGTCCCCGTCGAACAGGGACAGGCGGATCAATTCAGCTCCGGCTCTGCGCAGGGCGTCGAGATTTTCCTCATAATAAAACCAGAGCACGGCGTCCTGCACATAGCCGATACGGGGCCGCGCATCCGCCGACGTCGGAGAAACTGCCGTCCAGGCCATCTTTTCACCGGGCACGGGAGGAGCTGCTTGCGCCAGGCGGCGTATACTGAGCAGATCGAGGTGCTCGCGCATGGCGGCGGCGAGCGTGTCAAGCCGGGTTTCGGCATCGGCGCGCTGTAGCGCGGTCGTTTGCCGCAGCACGAGGCCCATGTGGCGTTCGGGCAGGGGATTGCCGGGCAGGCGCGGCAAAGCGCCGAACACCCGCACGGGGCAATAATGTTCAATCGCGCGCCGTACCAGCGTACTGTGGCGCTCAGAACCCACCTTGTTGAGCACCACGCCCGCTATGGGCAGATCGGGCTCGAAGCTGAGCATGCCCTGTACCAACGCAGCAGCGGTGCGCGTCATCTTTGTGCAGTCCAGTGAGAGCAGGATGGGGCTTTGCAGCGTACGGGCCAGGGCGGCCGTGGAGCAACTGCCTTCCAGATCGCGTCCGTCAAAAAGGCCCCGGTTGCCCTCAATGAGCGCGAAATCCGCCGGTTGGCCATCATCGCTGTCGGGCAGGGCGCACGCATGCAGAAACAGCGCGCGCAGCTCGTGAGGAGCCAAAAAAAAGAGGTCAAGGTTGGTGGCCGGACGGCCTGCGGCAAGCCCAAGCCAAGCGGCGTCTATATAATCCGGCCCTTTTTTGAAGGGTTTCAGGCGCAGCCCGTCCTGCGCCAGCGCGCGGGCAAGGCCAAGGGCGAGCAAAGTTTTTCCCGCTCCCCCTTTCAAGCCGGAAACTGTCAGACGCGGTACAGGCGTCAACGGGCATCCTCAAGTTGCCAAGCCTTCTTTGCCTCCCGGCTGACGGAGCCTTCCACCGTCACGTCGCCGATACGCAGGGAAAAATTGCGCACGATACTGTTGCCTTTGATGTCGGTGTTCTGGAAGATCAGGGCGCACGGCCCCGCATCGCCGTTCCAGTTGTTGCCCTGCCCGTCTTTGGACTGGTCAAGGCCTTTGTAAAAGGCAAGCGTATCGGCATTGCTCCAGCGTTGCGCACGGTCGACAAAGTGCCAGACATTCTGGCTGTCGCGCACGGTAAGCCCCGACCATTCCTTCACGTCGTCAGCGGCTTGCATGCGCACGCGCGCGCTGCGCACGGGCTGTCCGCGCCATTTGAAGACCGGTCCGGCCGTAAGAGAATAAAAAGCTTCCCGGCCCCGCCAGGAATTGGTTCCGCCGTCCTGCAACTTGTGCAGCGCGGCCTGGGACGCTTCGCCGCCTTTCACTTCATTGGGCAGGGCGTCGGTTCCCCGCATCAGGGGATCGCCGCCGGCAAATGCCAGATCCACGACGCAGGCCAACGCGCTGTCAAGCTGTCCGCCTTTGGGAGCGCCGTATTCCGGGTCGTTTTCTCCCAGAAAAGTCGGGCCGCAGGCGGCAAGCAACAAACAGAACGCGGCGCAGAGTATACACAGGCGTTTCATGCGACCTCCATGAGATCATTGTTGCACGGATTGCGGGAAGGAACAACATCCGGAACCTGTCATTGCAGGAATTTCCCGGAAAAAATGCTACACGGCGGCGTCAAGCAACATGTTATCACGATGTATCACTTCCGGGTAGTGGGCATCGCCGAGCAGCGCCGCCACTTCAAGCCGAGGGCGACCCATAATGCGCCGCAAATCCGCGGCGCTGTAGTTGGAGAGTCCAACACCCAGCGTGCGTCCCTGGATATGAATGCGTACCAGAGCCGCGGGCTGAAAATTCCCTTCCACCCGGCACACCCCGCCCGGCAAAAGACTGGAGCCGCGTTCCATAAGCGCTTTGGCGGCTCCGTCATCCACTTCGATTTCGCCCTGCGGATCGGACTGGTAGGCCAGCCAGTACTTGCGGCGCGAAATGCTTTGCCCCTCTGGCCGCACCCAGGTGCCAAACTCTTCGCCGGCAAAGGCGCGCGCGATAACCTGCGGTTCCCGGCCCGGCAGAATGAGGGTGGGCACGCCAAGCTGGGCGGCACGGCGCGCGGCGAGCAGTTTGGAATACATGCCTCCTGAACCGAGCGTGGTCTTGGCGCCGCACAGTTCATCAAGCTTGAGTTCACGCACGCATTCCACGCACGGCAACAGCTTGGCGTCCGGATAGCGTTGCGGATCCGCGGAAAAAACACCCCCGGCAGACGTCAGGTTCACAAAAAGCTCCGCTTCCACCGGATTGAGCAACAGGCTGGCCAGACAGTCGTTATCGCCGAAGCGCAATTCCTGTACGGCTACGGTATCGTTTTCATTGACTACCGGGACAGCGCCCCAATCAAGCAACGTCATGAATGTATTGCGTATATTGAGGAAGCGCTGGCGACTGCGAAGATCGTCACGGGTAAGCAGAACCTGGGCGGAAAGAAGGTTGTGCCGGACAAAAAGCTGGTCATAGGTATGCATGAGACGGCTTTGTCCCACCGCGGCGGCAGCCTGCCTGCCCGACATGCTCCGGGTATCGCGTTCCGGACCGAGAGCCGCGCGTCCGGCAGCCACCGCGCCGGAGCTCACCAGCACCACGCGGCGGCCTTGTCCGCGCAAAAGGGCAAGCTGCGCGACGATCGCCTCCATCACCCCCGTGTCCAAGCCCCCGGGGCCGGCAAGCACGGCGCTGCCCACCTTGACAACGATACAACGGGCCTGTGCCAGCGCGCCGGCGCGTTCGCCCTGCCAATTCATACGTCCCCTCCGCAGTCCGTGCGTTCTGTCATTGCTGTACCGTGCGGGCAAGGCGCGCCCGTATCAAGCGCATCACGCAGACGCCACATGGCGGCGAGCAATTCCTCCATACCCTGCCCCTGTTCAGCGGAAATGAAAAAGATTTCGCGTCCCTCGTGTGCCGCGGCCCGGCGCAGGGCGTCAATCTGCTCAGCCGTGGCCAGATCCGTCTTGTTGATCGCCTGCAACTGCGTCCGCCCGGCCAAGGCCGGTTCAAAAAGCGCCAATTCCTCATTGATGAGGGCAAAACCCGTAAACGGATCGTCCATATGCACATCTTCAAAACTCAGCATGTGCAGCAAAAAGCGGGTACGCTCCACATGCCGGAGAAAACGGTGCCCAAGCCCGAGTCCCTGATGCGCGCCTTCGATCAAACCGGGAATATCGGCCAGAATCAGGCGGCGCTCCGGATCCGTCTCGTCAATCATGACGCCGAGGTTGGGCGTCAGCGTAGTGAACGGGTAGGCGCCGATCTTCGGGCGGGCCGCGGACACTTTGGAAATGAACGTTGATTTCCCTGCATTGGGCAGCCCGATGATGCCAGCGTCCGCGAGTATTTTCAACTCAAGGCGCAGACTCAATTCCTCGCCTGGCTCGCCGGGCTGGGCAAAACGCGGCGCGCGCTGCACAGCGGATTTGAAATGCTCGTTTCCCTTGCCGCCGCGCCCGCCACGGGCAACGATGACCCTGACTGCCGGATCGCACACATCCGCCAGCAGTTCCTCTCCTTCGGCAGTGCGCGCAAACGCCAAGGTGCCCACAGGAAGAGCCAGTTCCAAATCCTGGCCCTTGCGGCCGTCGCATTGGCTGCCCATGCCGGGGCTGCCGTTCTCCGCCTCATACAGGCGCTTCAGGCGAAAGTCGTACAGGCTGAGCAGATGCGGATCCGCCCGCAGCTCCACGTTGCCGCCGTCCCCGCCGTTGCCGCCGTCCGGCCCGCCGCGCGGCACGAATTTTTCGCGCCGGAACGAAACGCAGCCGTGCCCGCCTTTGCCGGAGCGCACGGTAATGACAGCCTCATCCACAAACTTCATGAAACTTCACCTTACAAGCCACAGAACGTCAAACGGGAGTGGAAGCTTGCCTCCCACCCCCGCCCGAGTGCGTCAAGTGTGAAAAAATACGTTATTCCGCCGCAGGATTGCGTGCGTCGATATGAACCCTGACCAGTTCACGGCGCTTGCGAAAAAACTTCTCGTAGCGCACCACGCCGTCAATCGTGGCAAAAAGCGTATAATCCCTGCCCATACCCACATTGTGGCCAGGAAAAATGCGCGTGCCGAGCTGGCGCACAAGGATGCTGCCCGCAGACACCTTCTGTCCGCCAAAACGCTTCACGCCGCGGCGCTGACCTGCGCTGTCGCGCCCGTTGCGTGAGCTGCCGCCTGCTTTTTTATGTGCCATGGCTTACTCCTCAATATAACTTCGGCGGCTCTGTCGCCGCCGGCGTATCAGCAACATAACCGTATGCCGCCGTGCCGTCCGGGACACTACGCCGAAATAGCGGTGATCTTCAGAGCGGTATATTCCTGCCGGTGTCCTTTGAGCTTGCGCGAATCGTGGCGCCGCCGCTTCTTGAAGATCAGCACCTTCTCGTTGCGACCGTGTTCAAGCACCTCGGCTCTGACAACGGCGCCCTGCACATACGGGGCGCCAAGATTCAGCTTGGGGCCGCCCACCAGAAGCACTTTATCGAGCACAAGCTCGCTGCCCACGTCAACGCGCAGCTTTTCCACCCGGATCTTACTGCCTTCCACAACGCGGAACTGTTTGCCGCCGGTTTCAATGATAGCGTACATGAAAAAACCTCCGAAAGCGAGACAGGAACTATTGCCCCATTGCTGGAAAAATGTCAAGGCAGTAGTCGAGATATATCTGGGGAGGAAACACATGAAAGGCATCATTCTGGCGGGCGGTTCCGGCACTCGCCTGTATCCCATTACCCGGGGCGTGTGCAAACAACTCGTCCCGGTGTATGACAAGCCCATGATCTATTATCCTCTTTCCGTACTCATGCTGGCGGGCATCCGCGAAATATGCATCATTTCCACGCCGACGGATCTGCCGCACTTTCACGCTCTGTTCGGCGACGGAAGCCAGCTCGGCCTGTCCATCCGATATGTCCGGCAACCCAGCCCCGATGGTCTGGCCCAGGCCTTTCTGCTGGCGCGCGATTTTATAGGCGGCAAACCCTGCTGCCTGATCCTGGGCGACAACCTTTTTTACGGCGACCATCTGCCGCGCCAATTGACCGCAAACACGTCACTTGAACGGGGCGGCATTGTCTTCGCCTATAAGGTGAAAGACCCGGAACGATACGGCGTTGTGGAGTTTGACGAACACAACCAGGTCATCAGCATTGAAGAAAAACCCCAAAAGCCCAAATCGCGCTATGCAGTGACAGGATTATATTTCTACGACGGACGGGTCAGCGACATGGCGGCCGCCTTGCGACCCTCGGCGCGCGGTGAACTGGAAATCACCGACCTCAACAACCTGTACCTGCGCGAAGGCAGCCTGGAAGTGCGCTTTCTCAGCCGCGGCGTGGCCTGGTTGGACACCGGAACCTTCGATTCGTTGCATCAGGCGTCTGCCTTTGTGCGCGCCGTACAGGACAGGCAGGGGCTTAAAATTGCCTGTCCTGAAGAAATCGCCTACAGCCGGGGCTATATCGATGCAGCCCAACTCGAAGCCCTGGCCGCGCCCATGCTCAAAAACGACTATGGCATGTACCTGATGGACATTCTGACCTGAAACGCGCCCGCTACTCACGGCGGGATATTGCTTCTCCGTATTCTTCTCCCATCAGGGCATCCGCGGCGTAGCTGCCCAGCGGCTTGTAGAAATAGAAGCCCTGTATCAGCAGGCGGTCAATGTCGCCCAGCAGGGCAAGCTGCGTTTGCCGCTCCACGCCCTCCACCACAAGGGTGTACCCCAGATCTGTGCCGAGAGTAATAATATGCCTGAGGAGCACCCTGGAAATGGCGTCTTTCTCCAGGTCTTGCACAAAACTGCGGTCAATCTTGAGAGCATCGAGGGGCAACAGCTTCAGGTAACTCAAGGAAGAATATCCTGTGCCGAAGTCATCCAGACAAAAACGCACACCCTGCTGGCGAAGCCGGTTGATATTGTGCAGCGCCTTGGCAAAATCGCGCAGAAATATGGACTCTGTCACTTCAAAAAACAACTGGGCGCCCTCAATGCCGGTACGGTACAGCGTGTCGCGCACACTGTCGGGAAAATCATGTGCTACAAGCTGATGCGGGGAGACATTGATATGCATGCAGATGTCAGTGCCGTACTCGTTCCGCCAGCGGCGCAGTTGGCGGCAGGCAGTCTCCAGGACAAACTGTCCGAGGCTTTTGATAAAACCTGTTTTTTCAGCAATGGGGATGAAGATGGACGGCGACACGGCCTTGCCCTGATGCGACCAGCGCGCAAGGGCTTCAAAGGCATACAGGCCGCTGTCTGCCGGTCGCATAATGGGTTGATAGACTACGCTGAAGCCTTTCAAGTCGTGTTTTTTCTGCAAAACAACGGCCAGAGAGAGCTCCTTGCGGGTTTTTTCCATCATTTTTTTGGAAAAAAATTTGCAGGAAAGGCTGTTACCGGTTGTTTTGGCCATGCTGGTGGCCAGTCCAACGTCACGGAGAACGGACTCCGCATGGTTGTACTCGCTCAAGGGGAATATAACGCCGAAATGGGCCGAAATCGCGCCCAACTGCTTATCCCAGACTGTAAAAGGGGTCTCGAACTTGGCACGGATGCGCTTTATAATTCTTATCAATCCCGGGCCGCCCTCCGGATCGCGCAGAAGTACGGAAAATTCATCACTGCCCGTGCGGCCCACCGTATCCGTCTCACGGCAACAGGCCACGAGGGTTGCGGCCGTGTGGCGCAGCAGCATGTCGCCGAAATCACGCCCGTAATGCTGGTTGATGTTGTACAAGGCGTCCATATCAAGGCTGATAACCGCGTACTGCTCCGGATATCTTTTTGCGGCATGCAGGGCCGCCCCCACTTTGTTAATAAAGAGCGACCTGTTGGGCA
The DNA here is from genome assembly GCA_031253875.1 of Deltaproteobacteria bacterium. Lineage (GTDB taxonomy): Bacteria > Desulfobacterota > Desulfovibrionia > Desulfovibrionales > Desulfovibrionaceae > WRKB01. Next base: position 6,902 of record JAIRVN010000163.1, read on the forward strand.
AGCCGGTCAGGGAATCGAAAAAAGCCAGATGTGACAGTTCGGCTTCCTTGAACTTCAGGCTGGTGATATCCGTGAGGTAGGCCACGTAATAGCGTGTCTTGCCGTCGGCATCCGGGATGCGCCGCACATCCGCCTTGATCCAGCGTAACGGGTCAGCTGCGTGGGGCAGGCGGCACTCGAAATTGCTGATCACGCCCTGAGCTTCGACTTGCTGCATGAGAGCGTCGGATATTTCGGAGAAGGCAAAAGAAAGAGCGCCCGCATCGTCGATTGCGGAAAAGGGCGTTCCCGTTTTAAGGCCCATCATATGGAGGAAGGCGGCATTGGCTTGCACCAGGCGCCGTTCTGGCGTCCAGCAGGCGAATCCTTCATTGAAACCGTCAAAAATTTCCCGAGTATCAAGCATAACTCTACCGTTGGGGCAAATCCATCAATGGCTGTCGCATTTCACACGCACGGAATAGATATGCTCAAGCGTATGCCGCTCAGGATCCACCCAACCGCCCTGGTAACGCGCTACCGGCCCTTCCTCAAGGACAGTAAAGCCGCCCCGGCACCTGTTTTCCGCCGTGTGCAGGCATTCTTCCTTCGTATTTTCCCGGATGACATGGATAGGCTTTCCATCCGCAAATCCGAAGCTGGATCCGGGTCTGGGCGAACAGTTTGCACACAGGACACATAAAATAATAACTATATAATATCTATGCATAATTATAAACCGCCGGAGACTGCTGTTACGACACTCTCATGGGGTTCCTGATCCTGGAAGCGTTGCGCGATAGCTTGGAATGCGCCTTGTAGCTGCAAAAACGCATCAACAACGTCCGGATCGAACTGTCCGCCCCGGCCCTGCCGGATCATCGCGGCAACCTCATCATGCGGCAGGGCGGGTTTGTACACTCTGCGGCTGGTCAGCGCGTCATACACGTCGGCAAGGGACATAAGCCGCGCCGGCAGCGGAATGGCTTCTCCCGCGACACCCTGCGGATAGCCTTTGCCATCCCAGCGTTCGTGGTGTCCGTAGGCGATCTCCCGCGCCAGACGCAAAAAGGAGTTGCCGCCCAGCTTGCGCTCCGCCGCAGCCAGGGCGTCGCGACCGCGGACGGTGTGGAGCTTCATTTCCGTAAATTCTTCATCCGTGAGGCGATCGGGCTTCAGCAAGATGGAATCGGGAATGCTCACCTTACCCACGTCATGCAGGGGAGCGGAAAGGTACAAAAGCTCTATGGTATTCTTATCAAGCTGCAGGGCATCTTTGGAATTCTCGGCCCTGTATTCGGCCAGTAAGCGCACAGAGTTCTGCGTGCGCTTGATGTGGCCTCCGGTCTCGGGATCGCGCCCTTCCGCGAGTGTCGCCCTGGCTTCAATGGTCACTTCCTTGGTCAGGGCCAGCTCTTGCGTGCGTTCACGCACCAATTCGTCAAGCCTGTCCCTGTGACGCTTGAGTTCAAGCTGGTTGGCCACCCGGTTCTTCACCAAAGAAGCCTTGAAAGGTTTGCCGATATAGTCCACAGCCCCCAAAGACAAGCCGCGGGCTTCATCCACCGCTTCGCTCTGGCCGGTGACAAACACTATCGGAATATTGTGGGTGCGCAGGTTCTCCTTCAAACGTCGGCACACCTCATATCCGTCCATACCCGGCATGATCACGTCCAACAGAATGATATCCGGCGGCGGCGCGCTCTCCGTTGCGATACGCAAGGCGCCTTCACCGTTGCGGGCGAACCTGATGATGTACTCGTCTTTCAGAGTTTCCACCAAAATGCGGATATTCTCCGGAGCATCGTCAACAATCAGCACTCTGCTCTGCTGGCTGACAGGGGATGCGCTTTCATGCGCATCCTGCGGCTGCAGTATAGCAGTCATCCTGCTTCTCCTTGTTCAACCATGCGTATAGCACGATATTAATCTGATTACGGGTATTGCATCGTTGCATTACGCTAGATGGCGGCGAGCAGAAGCCCGCTTTTTTCCGCCACGGCCTCGCTGTCAAATTCTTCCAACGCCGCGGTTATTTCTCTGAAATGCGCGGAAACCACAGTGCCTTCCACGACGGGGGCCAACGCCAGAAGCTGGCATTGGGCGCCGTACCAGTCAGTCTGCATCAGGGTGGGCAAGGCGTCGAGCACTGCGGCGATGTGTTGCGTATCGGCAGCCGATACGGATTGCTGCCCCACACGCACATCGTCCTGCTTCGGCAGGCTGTCCAGGGAATCCAGAACTTCGCACAGCAACGACTCGTAACGCGCAAGCATGTCTGCCCGTGCTGCGTTCTTTTTTATGGCGCTCTCCAACTCTCCCGCGACCGCCGCCAACGCATGCGCGCCCAGGTTGGCAGCCACGCCCTTGGCGGTATGCGCCAGACGCAGTGCTTCTTCATGCGCGGAAGCGTCATATTCCATGCGTTGCACCGTATCTCGAAGCTCCGCGCCCGAACGGCTGTAATGCTTGGCAAATCTGTCCAACAAGCGCAGATACAGCTCCCGGTTGCCCGCCACATTGGACAGGCCTGCCTGCACGTCCAAACCTTTCAAGTTACGCAGAATGTCCTGCTCCGGCGCTTTCTCGGGAGAGTCAGCTTGCGGAGAAAGCTGATCATCTGTGGCCGCACTCCGGCTGTCAATCACGGGATCCGGCGCCGTTGCAGCCGGGCGCACGCTCCCGGGGAGCCAAGCATTCAGTGCTGCGTATAACAACTGCGGCTCAATGGGTTTGGTAAGATGTTCATTCATTCCCGCAGTCAGGCTTTTTTCTCGGTCACTGCTCATGGCATGCGCCGTCATGGCAAGAATGGGTATCGTATCCGCTCCCGCCTTTCCGCTTTCCCGAATGGCCCGCGTTGCGGTCACTCCATCCATCACGGGCATCTGGATATCCATAAGAATAAGATCGAAGTGCTGCTGCAGAAAGAGATCCACCGCTTCCTGTCCGTTGGAAGCCACTGCAGCCTCCACACCGACATTTTCCAGCAATTCTACGGCTATCTGCTGATTGATCTCATTATCTTCCGCAAGGAGTATCTGTGCCTTGGACGTGGCGAATCGTGCGCCGTCTTCCTGGAGAGACGAGGGCATGCCTTTGATGTTCCGGTCGGCGCTTTGTCCGGGAGATTCCGGAGGAGAACACGGCGCCGGCGCGGGATGTCCGGAATCCGAAAGATGCAGGACGGCATAGTGTACGGTATCGTCGCCAAATCCCGTCATCCAGAGAAAACAAGCCTCTTCTCCGCCGTAGCCGGCCATGCGCGCAACCAGCCTGATCCGGCCTTCATTCCCGTCTGCGGCATCCCAGCACAAGGTGGCATTCCTGCCGCCCGGATCGGCATCTTCTCCCTCGGACAACGCAACGTCGGGCACAATACGCAAGCCCTCAACGCCTGCAGCAAGCTGCGTACGTTCCAAAAAGACCGTGTTGGCAAAACACAGCCGTCCATGCGCCACAACGGCAGCGCCGACAGGACATCCTTCCAGCACTGCATGCAGGTTGGCAAGATCAAGATCCGGGACATGTTCGCAACGCATATCTGTAACTAGTATCGTAATCCAGATGTTATAACAAGCGAAAACACGACCTCTTCCCAGCCTCTTCCACGCTCCGCGCCGTTAACGCTCTTTTTTCTGCTTTCCGGCCCCGGCCCGGCCTTGCGCCGCAAGCCGCTCGTATGCGCCCCCCGAAGCGTGCGCCAATGCCCGGCCGAAATCTGCCAGCAGACGGCTCAGGGCGCGTACCATGCTCTCGTGACTGTCTCCGGCATCCGTTTCCCCCGTGAACAGCCCTTGAGCGAGCAAGGCGCCTTCTCTGTCCGCAATCCGCCAACGCGCGCTGATTTCCGCGCTGCTGCCGGGAGCTCCGTCCAAGCGCAGGAGGGCGACATCCATTTGCAGCGCCGCATCCGCCGCATCCCGCCAGGGCAGATTCAGACCTTTTTCCTGAAGGAGCGGACGCATACTCTCTTCCAGCAGGCGCGGCACAGCCTTGTTCAAGGGTTCAGCCCAGAGGTGGTATTCAGCCACCGTAATCTGCACGGCCCCGCCGGAACGCAGAACAAGCCCATCTCTATCCAGATACGACGGCAGGGAAAGCTGGCGCAGCACAACAGCCGGCCTGTCTCCCGGCACTGGGGCGACAAGCGGCTGTTCTTCTCCGAGCAGGTAATATCGGGGCTGCGGACTCCGTCCGCCGCAAGCCGCCAGACAGGCCAGCGCAAACAGCACTGCCGGGAATACATGGATTTTTTTCATGGCTGCTGCTTTCCTTTCCCCCGCAGCAGGCTCTCCGGGCTGCGCTCCAGGGTTTTCGCCAAGCTGCGTACAGCTCTGGCGGCTTCGGTCAGTTCATGCACGGCGCTCTGCACATCCCGCAGCATCGCGGACTTGGGAGAGCTCAGACGGCTTGTGTTGAGAAAAAGTTTTTCCGCGCGATCCGCAGCCTTGCTGAAACTGTCCAGAGCAAGGCTCATGTCGCGGCCGAGCCTGGGCACTTCCTGGGCTGTCCTGTCCGCCGCCGTTTCAATCCGCTGCAGGGTCCTGCGGGCGCTTTCCACCAGAGCCGGCATGTTCTGTGCCACGGCGGAGAGTTCGTCCGCAGTCCGTTTAAGCCCGGCAAGAGTGTCTTTCAGTTCCTCGCTGCCCATCACGCTGGTGATGGCTTCCAACGCCTGAAAAAGGCTGCGCGCAATCTTGTCAATGTTGATTCTGGCAAGCGCCCGCGAAAATTCCTCCAACGGCGATGCCAGGGTGGGAATTTCAGTGGAGGGATCCGCCGAGTGATAGCGGAGGGGCGCTTCAGGAAAAAAATCCAGTTCAATGCGCGCCTGGCCTGTAAGCAAGCTGACAATCGCTATGCGCGCGCGCAATCCCCGTCCCACCATACTCTGTATCATCCTGTCGCGCGCTTCATTCGTCATTCCGCCGGAGTCCCCGATGATGTTCTTGATATTGTCTCTAAAAATATCAATGCCTACAGGTATGATGATGGTGTCGTCCCTGTCGTGCGCCACCAGGGAGATGCTCGTGACCCTGCCGAGCGGCACGCCCCTGAACACCACCGGCGCTCCCACGGCAAGTCCGGCGACCGACCCTTCAAAATAGAGCATGTAATCTTCGTTGGCCTTGAAAAATGCATCGCCCGCCAGCAAACCCACGCCCGCCACAAGCAGGGCGAAGGCTATCGCTGCAAAGATGCCCACTTGCAACTGAAGGCGTTTATCAGGCATGCCCATCCTCCTGTCCGGCTGCGCCCCGGGTCAAAAAATTCTTTATATACGCTGAGTTCGTGTTGCGCAGAAGCTCTTTCGGGTCACCGCCGCCGTCGGAGCTTCGTGTTGTATTGTTCAAAAAGATGGAATTGTTGCCGATGGCGAAAATGCTCGCCAGTTCATGCGTCACCACAACAAAGGTCATATCCAGGCTCTGGCGCAACTGCAGGATCAGGGCATCCAGATTGCGCGCGCTGACAGGATCGAGACCGGCGGACGGCTCGTCAAAAAATACGATGTGCGGATCCAGGGCCAGTGCTCTGGCAAGTCCGGCCCGCTTGCGCATCCCTCCGCTTATTTCGGAAGGATAGTATGCTTCAAAGCCCGCAAGCCCCACCAGGGCAAGCTTCAGGCAGGCCTGCTCATAAATTTCCCCTTCGTTGAGCGTGGTGTACCGGGAGAGCGGCAAGGCGACATTCTCCGCCAGCGTCATGGACGTCCACAAGGCGCCGCCCTGGAACAGCACGCCGATACTCCGCAGCAGACGTTGGCGTTCGTCTTCCGTACAGCGCCAGAAATCCGTTTCGCCATAGCGCACGGTACCGGTCACGGGAGCCTTCAGCCCCATGATCACGCGCAACAGCGTGCTTTTTCCGCAGCCGCTGCCTCCCATGATGATAAAAATATCCCCCCGCCGCACCGTAAAATTCAGATCGCGCATGAGTACGAAATCGCCGTAGCCCAGGGTGAGATCCCTCACCTCAATGCAGGAAGGGGCCGCCGCTCCGTTCATATCTGTACCAGATTGCAAAATATGGTAATGATGGCTGTCGCCAGGATGATGCATACAATGGACGACACCACCGCCGATGTCGCCGCCTTGCCCACGGCCTCCGCGCTGCGCCCACAGCGCATGCCCTGGTAGCAGCCGCACAAGCTGACGATGACCCCGTAGCTTGTCGCATACACGAGCCCCACAAGAAGCTGCCGCAGCTCGACTGCGTTGATGGTCGCCTGGTAATAAGCATGCGCCGGGAGATCCAGCATGAAGACCCCCACGAGAAACCCGCCTGCAACTCCCATCAGATCCGCATAGAGCGTAAGCAGGGGCACCATGAGGGACAAGGCCAGCACTCTCGGCAACACCAGATAATCCATGGGGGAGATGCCGAAGGTGATCAGCGCGTCCACCTCCTCATCCACCTGCATGGTGCCTATAATGGCCGCATAGGCCGCGCCGGTGCGCCCGGCCATGACCACTCCCACCAGCACCGGCCCCATCACGCGCAGCATGCCTATGCCTACAAGCCCCGCCACATATATCTGCGCTCCGAAACGCGTCAGTTGCACGGCGCCCATGAAGGCCAGAATCATCCCGAACAGCGTGCTGGTCAACATGATAATCGGCAGCGCATGCAGACCGCATTCCAAAGCCGCACGCAACAGGTCTTCCAGGCGCATGTCGCTTTTGCCGCGCAGCAATCGCCAGAACGACAACACAAGCGCACCCTGGAAACGCAGAAGCTCCGCAAACCGGGGGGGAATGTCCAGAACAAGCCCGCCCAGCCGGACATACAACCCGTCCTCGCTCCGGCGTTCTTTCGTCCCTGAACCGGGAGGCACCGCGAAGGCCATGTCCACAAGGCGTTGCAGACCTTCAGGCAGCGCATCGCGGGAAATGGACAGCGCATGTGCTTTGGCCGCACGCTCAAGCCGCACGACAAACGCGAGCAGGCTGGTGTCCCAGTGCTTCAGATCCCCTGCCTCATACACAATCCTGGAAATACGTCCATCCGTAAACGCCGAAGGCAAGCCGCCGAGATCCGCGGGGATCCCGGCTCCCATCCGCCATACTCCTCCCAACCGGATGTGGAGGGTATCTTCATCGCGGAAATACGACACAAGTGGGCAGGCTTCCATGTGGAAAAACTATGCCCCATACGCGGGCCGGTGGCAAGCGCAGTGCGGCACAACTTGCGGGCAGCGCTGGAGCGTGGTACGTTTGGAAACCTGCTTGAGACATTGTAATCCTTGTGTTCCGGAGGCACACCCATGCATCGTTCACTTTTTTTCCTTCTGGCGGGACTTTTGCTGGTCATCGGACTTGCGGCCTGCGCCACTCCCTACGGAGTGTATGCCGACAAACGCCCGATCGAAGTGCTCAAGGATGACTCCATGGTGCGATCCAGGGCAGGCGATGCGCTCAGAGCCCAGGGCTTCACCGGTGTCAACGAACTTACCGTGCACGCCTATTTCGGCAAGGTTTTTTTGACGGGCGAAGTGCCGGAAAACCAGCGCGCCAAGGCCGTGCAAACAGCCCAAGGGGTACGGGGCGCCAGAAGCGTCACCCCGCACTGGTTTACGTCTCTGAAGGCCGATACCGAGGGTGACGCCGCGATCAAGCTGCGCCTGGAAAAGAATCTGGTCAGCTCTGACGGCGTGACGTCAAGCCGTATCGATTACGTGGTCAACAGCGGCCGCGTGGTGCTGCTCGGCGTGGTGGAAAGCGAAGCGGAGCGCGCTGTGGCCATTAAAGCCGCACGCGGAACCCACGGCGTGCGATCCGTCACCTCGTATTTATTCATGCGCGATACGGCCTCCGCCCCGTTACAAGCGCCCCAGACGGAGCAAAAACCCGCTTCCGTGTAATGCCGGCACGCACAAAGTGCCGGTTAACGGATGCAGTCCAATAATTCATCCATGCGCAACGGCTTTCTCAGCACGCGCTGCGCGCCTGCCTCATAGGCGGCGCGTTCTTCCTGATCGTCAATATGGCCGGTGAGCATGATGACCCGAATCAAAGGATGGCTCTTTTTCAGCGCGCGCAGAACTTCAAGCCCGTCCATGCCGGGCATGCGCAGATCAAGCACCACCAGCTCGGTGGGCAGTGCAACGGCAGCCAGAGCCTCGGCGCCGCTGTACACCGCCCGCACTTCAAAGCCGCGCATCTCCAGCCGGGCGGCCAGGGTGTCGGCAAAATGTTTTTCGTCATCCACAAGCAAAATCCGGAATCCAGCACCGGTCATGCAGCACTCCTCGTCTATCCAGCCGGAACATAGCGCTCTATTCCAGCTTCAGCACCTTGTGTCCCATGACATAATGCATCAGGCGCGGCTGTTCGACCGATTTTTTCAGGGCATTGATAATCCGGACCATGCGGAGCACACCGTTGTTCACGCCCTCAAGCTGTTCGGAAAGCTGACCCAAGTCCGTTCGGGCAAGCAGCGCTTCAAGTTCCGCAGCCTGGGCGCGCGCGGGCGCATCCTCGGGAAGCATTGCCAGAAGCCCCTGCGAAAAATCCCGTGCCCGGCGCAAATCCGCCTCCACGTCTTCCAGCAGTTCGCCGCAAAATTCCGCGTGATTGCGCATGATGTTCAAGGCATTGTTGCCAAAGTGAGCGACGGCGCCGGCGGCCTTTTCCAGGGTGTCCTTGGCCACGGCCACGCGGCGGCCGACCGTCAGGGAAACGATGCGCGCGAACTTGGACAGGAAGCGTTCGTCAAAACCCTCAAAACCGTATTCATTCCTGGTGTACAGCATGATCAGGCCGAAAGGCGATTGGTGTTTGTTGCTTTCGCGCAGGACAAAGGCCAGGCGGGAGCGGTAGCCCGCACTGTAGATGGAGCAATCGAGAGATTGACCGCCTTGCTCAATGGCGTGCAGGTCGTTGGAAACAACAAAACCCGCGTTTCCCTGCTTGATTGCCTGGGCGACCGGATGTCTGGAAAAGTCCTCGTCCATAGCCCGCGAAATCAGGGGCGTGCTGTCTTCGCCCGGCGCGTCGCAAAAGTGGACGATCCATTCCCCGTTGGCATTTCTCAAACGGCAGACGTAAAGATCCGCATGCAACGCACGCACCAGCACCTCGGCGCTTTGGCGCAGCACCTCCTCCGGCGGCGCCATGCGATCTCCGATCATGAGCAGTTCATTGGAGAGTTGCAGGAGCAGTTCCGTATCGTCCTGCATGGCTGTAATGGCCGCCAACAGGGCCAGGAGGCAACGCCAGCTCTTGATGTGCGACTCGCCTATCGCATGGCGGTAGCCGGAATCGAGGGCACGCTTCGCCGCAGGCAGCAGGGCCAGAACCGCGGCGCGTATCGGCGGCGGCGCATATTGCAGAAAGCGGATGATTTCCGCCCGGACAAGGGCATCTTGTGAAGCAACTGTCATCATGCAGGGCATATATCGTATAAAACGGGAAATGCCTAGACGCTGCCGCAGCTTCGACCTGATTTGCCCTGACTTGTCTTGCCCGACAACAAATAACTGTTTATGGAAGACGAAACGAAGAAGTCTGTCAGATGAAAAAAAACGCCAAAATCATTGCCGCCATCGTCTCCGTTCCACTTGCAGCCGCGTCTGTCCTTGCAGCTTGTGCTCTGCGAGAACTCGGCAAAACACCGGAAGACCTTTCCGCGTATAAAAATTTGCCCTATTTTGCTGACGGCACATTTTATAGCCCTGAGGCGGACACGCCCTATTATCCTGAGCGCGTCAGGGGCGGCAGCGCCGGCTGGTGGCGCTTTCTCCTGACCAATGCCAACGCCCCGAAAACTTCTCTGCCCATACAAAAAATCGGCAAAGATTCCTTTGCTGAAAAGCCGGATGAATTGGCAACATATTGGCTGGGGCACTCTTCTCTCATCATAGAGCTGGAAGGCAAACGCTTTCTGGTTGACCCGGTTTTCGGCAATGCCGCGCCCGTACCTTTTGTTGCGCGACGCTACGTTCCTCCCCCGCTGGATCGCAAAGAACTGCCGCCCGTTGACTATGTGTTGATCACGCATGACCATTACGATCACCTGGAGTATCCTACCATACGCTATCTCAGGAGCCGGGAAACTCTCTTCATCGTGCCGCTCGGCGTCGGCGCGCACCTTGCCAAATGGGGCGTGCCGCCGGAAAAAATCCACGAACTGGGCTGGGGCGAAGAATTCAACCAGGACGGCAACAGCATCGTTACGGAGCGCGACAGACACTTTTCCGGTCGCACCTTCTCCACGCGCAACAGCAGCCTGTGGGCCGGTTACGCGTTGAAGGGGAAGAAACGCCGGGTCTTCATCGCCGGCGACACGGGTTACGGAGAACATTTTCGCGCCGTGGGCGACAAACACGGCCCCTTCGATCTGGCTTTCATGGAAATAGACGGCTGGAATTCAGGCTGGCCCCACACGCATTTGTTCCCGGCTGAAGTGATCCGGGCCAATCATGATGTCAGGGCCAGGGCGCTGGTCCCCGTGCATTGGGGAGTTTTCGATCTTGCCCTGCACCATTGGGACGAATCTATTCGCGCTCTTTGCGCCCTGGCGGACGAGGACGGCAGTATCACTCTGCTCACGCCGCTTATGGGGCAAAAGCTGATTCCCGGCGTCACGCCGGTTTCGCGCTGGTGGGAGAGTCGGATTCATGAATGATGGGATGGCTCCGCCCGCTTATCGCCCATGCAGCGTGGTACGCGCCACAACCGTCACACACACGGCCGCCGCGCCCGACTGGAGCAGACAACGCACGCCGTAGCGCAAGCTTGTGCCGGTGGTCATGGTGTCATCCAGCAGCAAAATCCTCTTCCCCTGCACGGCGGGATCCGCGGCAAAACTTGCGCCCAGATCCGCGCGACGTTCCCGGCGACGCAACTGTGTTTGGGGACGCGTAAGCAGCGTGCGCCGTAAATAGCGCGGCATCAGCGGCAGCGCCAGTCCCTGGGCGAGCGGGCGCGCTATTTCCTGGCATGGATTACAGCCGCGCTTGCGCAGTTTGGCGGGATGCTGGGGCATGGGCACAAGCGCATCGCAAGCGGGCAGTTCGCGGCACACGGGGAGTAAAAGTTCCCCGAGCGCCCGCGCTATGAAGAGATCCGGCAAAAATTTCGTCCGCAGGATGAGTCGACGCAACAAACCCTCGTAAGTGCCGTAAAAACAAAACGCTTCCCAAGGAGGCGCATCATTAAGGCAGGCCGTACAGGGAACAGGCTGGGCAAGGGGCAGGGCCATCGGTTCTCCGCATACGGGGCAATAGCCTGCCACACGACGAGGCAGCGTTCCATGACAGGCAGGACACAGCATCGCCGCCCCATCGGTTGCGGCAGACGGCGCAAAAGGCGCCTGACAGACGGCGCAACGCCGCTCGTCAAGCAGGAGCCCA
>JAIRVN010000053.1 GCA_031253875.1 Deltaproteobacteria bacterium
CTGTCCGTAGCGCCGGGCTTGAAGTGGGCGCGGTATATATCGTTACAGAACATGGAACTGATGCCAAGGGAGATTCCCGCCGCCGTGCCCATCACTACCACCAGAAGCGTGGCGAGAACACCGCCCGCGAACAGAGGCGGCAAGTGGTGCAACACGAAAAGCGGCAGCGCGCCTGCAGGGTTGATATCCGGGGCATTGAGCCGCATGTAAAGGCCGACAAAAATGCCGGCAATGCCCACCAGAGGGGTAAGCGTAGCGGCAAGAAACACCCCGATACGGGAGAAGCGCAGGGTTTTTGCGGAGATAACGGCCTGGATATAGGCTTGGCTTGCGAGTACGCCGAGAATAAGCGAGAGGCCGGCCCCGAGATCAACGGCCGCGCCGCGTGCAACCAGGTTGAAAAACTGGCCGGCCGGCAGCGCCAAGGTGAAGGCTGCGAGTCCGCCCTGCCAGACAACGGCAAGTACCCCACAGCCGCCGATCGCTATAAAGACCAACACGGTTTTGGCGATACCCACGATACCCGCGCCCCACATGCCGCCGAACAGGACGTAGGCGAACATCATGACCAGAATGATACAAATCGCCGCGCCGGAAGGCACGTCCGTGACAGAAGTGACGATGGCGACGCCGGCGAGGACCTGGGCCACGACGCTGAGAAAGCCGCTGATGGAGGTGAGCACGGCGGCCGCTGTAGCGACGCTTCGCCCGTATTCGCGAGAAAGGGCCTGGGGCATTGTGGTGATGCCACTCTCATACAGGGGTTTTGCGTAGAAGGCGCCAAGGACGAGGAAACCGATGCCGCCGCCCAGGGTGAACCACCAGGCCGAGAACCCGAAAGTAAAGGCTAGTTGGGCCGTGCCAATGGTGGCGGCCCCACCGGCAATGGTGCCGACGATGGAGCCGGCGACTATGCCGGCCCCTGCCTTTTTACTGCCGCCGGAGAAGTCGCCGGCGGATTTCACGCGCGTGCCGGAATACAAGCCGAGGCCCGTGATCACCAGCAAAACGAGCAGCGCTCCCAGGTAATGCGGTGTGGTCATACGCGTCTCCGAGTACGGGATGAGACAATATTTCCGGAGTTGCTTTCCGGTTTTACCCGGCGCGTAGTTGCGCGATCAGGCGCTCCAGCTCTCTGACCTGTTCCAGCAGGACATGCGTGTCCTGCATGCACTGCCGCATGCCGGCCACGGTGTCCAAGGCAATGCGATTGACGTCCTCCACGCTCCGGTTGATTTCCTCGCTGGTAGCGGACTGTTGCGTCGAGGCTGCGGCAATGGAGCTGATCTGATCCCTGGTGGTATCCGAAAGGAGCACGATGGATTGAAGCGCTTCGCCCGATTCCTTGGCAAGCCCCGTGGTCGCCGTCATTTCGGTCAGCGTGGCGTCAACGGTGGCCACGTTATGTTCCGTATCCCGCTGGATGCCGGAGAGCACCTCGGCCACCTCTTTGGTGGCGTTCATGGTCTTTTCCGCGAGCTTGCGCACTTCGTCGGCGACCACGGCAAAGCCCCGGCCGGCATCGCCCGCCCGCGCGGCCTCAATGGCGGCGTTCAGCGCCAACAGGTTGGTCTGATCCGCAATGTCGGAAATGACCGTCAGCACCTTGTCGATATCCTGCACCCGTGCACCCAGACGGGTCATGGCATCCTTGAGCTTTTCCGTATGCCCCTGGAGCTGGCTGATGCGGCTGTCCACATCCAACACCTTTGCCGCGCCCTGCTGCGCCCGCTCCCTGGCTTTATCCGCGGTAGCCAAAGTATTTGAACTGTTCCTCGCTACCTCCAGCACGGCAGCGTTCATCTCCTCCATGGCCTCGGCAGCGCCGGAAAGCCGCACGGACTGTTCCTGTGCGCCCTTGTCCGACAGCGTCAACTGCTTGGAAATGGTTTGAGATGAAGAAGAGAGAATTGCGACCACCGCACTAAAGTGTTCCGCCGCGGCCACCATGCCTTCCCGCTTGGCCTGCTCGGCCAGTTTACGGGCATCTTCGGCTTCACGTGTGGCTTCCTGGGCTTTTTCCGCTTCCTGGCGGGCTGATTCAGTAGCCGCATCGGCTTTGCCGATCATTCCCTTGATGGCGGCGAGCATAGCATTGAGCGCCTGTCCCAAGATGCCGAATTCGTCCCTACGGATTATGCCGAGTTCGGTCCCCAGCTCGCCGTCAGCCACTCTCTGGGCAAAGACCACGGAGTGAGTCAGGGCGCTGGTGATATCCCGCATAATGCGCCAGGCCAAAAGGAAGGTACAGAGCAGGACTGCCGCCAGCACGGCCAACGTGGCGAAAAAATTCCAATGTGCCTCATCCGCCATGGTTCGGGCCATCTTTTCCAGTTCCGCGTCCATGCCGATTTCCACACTGCGCAGCCCGTTTATGTAGGTGGTGGAGGCTGCGAACCAGGCCTGCGCGTTCCCCTCAAGATTCGGCTTATCCACGTTGGCATAGGCCTGCCGCCGGAATTCCTCCACCTTCTCTCTAAGCGGAGCAACTTGGCTGGAAAATTGTTTTTTGGTGGCGGGGGAAGGCTGCAACAAGACGATCCTGAGATATTCGTTCTGCAAGGCAACACGTTCGATCCATGCCCTGTAGAGCGCCTTGTTGAATGCGCCCGCGGAAAGCGCGCCGTTCAGCGTGGCCCGTTCCTGGCCGGCGAACTCCTTGCCGTTGATGAGGTGGAGAAAATCCGATGCCTTGTTGTACATGGCGATGCCGCTGCAATATTCCAGAATACCATTGAGAATATCCAGCATCTGCCTGATGGTTGCGGTGTACGCGGCAATAACTTCTTCAACGGGAACGGAAAGCTCGTCAATGCGGCCATGCTGACCCTCCAACCAATCCAGCCGGCTCACCAGGGGAGGAAAGGAGGCGTCCAGCTTGGCATCAGGATTGCTCGCCGCGAAAGCGATCATTTTTTCCGCAAATGTTTTGCGCGCTACCTTGGTTTCCTGGCGTTGCGTCCGGAGATCAGCGACAAAGGCGTTTCCCTTGCTGGCGACAAAACCGGACGATAGCCCCCGCTCTTTTTGAAGTTCATGGATAAGGCTGCCGCTGGCTGAGGCAAAGGCCACAAGATCCACAGCCGCGCCCATGACCTGCATCTCGCGGTGTTTGTCCAGCGCGTAGCCGATGGAAAACACGATCACCACAACCACCGGGATGGCAAGCAGCACCAAAAGTTTTGCCCCGACACGAATGTTTTTCAGCATAACCACCCCGAAAAGTAGATTTTTCAAGTACGTTATAGTATTGCTGCATATGCCAAAGACGCTACCGCTACAGGCGGGGTCACTCTCTTTTTTCCTCCGGGGTCGGAGCCGATGCGCCCGCCTTCTTCTTCATGTCAGCCAGGGTAATGAAGCAATTGAGAAGGCTCAACGCCGAAAATATGCCAATACCCCACTTTATCCATGACGGCATATCAGTATGCCGCGGCACGAGGCAAAGGACGACCAACATAATGCACATTGGCGCGTAGGCCCTCACCAGCCTGAAGTCAATCTTGCCCTTCATTTTACTCATTTACTCCCGCGTTTCGGTAATCCACGGATACTCCTTGTTGCACGAGAACACAATGCCCCCACCTCCAGATGAGAGGAGAGACTTGGAATTGTCTCACCGGTGGCCTACATGATACTCTATAGCTTGCACCAATGGTCGCACGATAGGAAGGAATCGCCATGAGTACGCTTAAAAATTTCAGACAGTTGAACATCGATTGGGATCTCAGCCCCGAAGACGCCGTCACCCTGTATCTGGAATGGGGCAACAACAACTGGCGTGGCCCCTTTCCTCCCGTACGCTCCAAAGAGGATTACGCCACCTATTTTGTAGTGGATACCTGGGGCGCGTCGCCGAAAATCCGCTTGTTGCGGCGCAATTCGGAAAAGCTGGAAGAACTTGCAGAAGTGGAATTGCCTGAGATGCTCAACGAGGATTTTGCCGCTGAATACGGTACGCTACGCGGCGTGTTTGAACCGACGTCAACTATCAAGGCATGGCTGAAAGCCGAACTGGAATGAGACAGCCGCTGCATGTGTCGCAGAATGGTCGCAAAAAATCAACCCGGCACAAAAAAAGCCCTCCGCATTTTACGCAAGGGCTTGATTTTATTGGTGGGTCGTGCGGGGATCGAACCTGCGACTCTCTGCTTAAAAGGCAGATACTCTACCTACTGAGTTAACGACCCGGTGAGAAGCGCTATGTAGCGGGGGAGGCGCTTCTTGTCAAGTATGCCACTAGCGCAGACGTTCCATGACGCTGTTGAGCTGCTGGGCCGTATTCGCAAGCTCGTGCAACGCGCTTGATGCCTGTTCCATGCCGTTGGCGGTTTCCGCCACAATGCGGCTGATCTCATGCAGGGCGTTGTTAATTTCCTCAGAAGTCGCGCTCTGCTCTTCCGCCGCCGTGGCAATGGACGCCACAACGCTGGAGTTGGCAGACGCAAGATCCACGATCTCGTGCAGAGCCTGGCCCGAAGCGTTGGCAAGCTCCGTGGCTTCGCCGATGTTCTTCACCGCGTTCGTCACTTCGCTTATATTCGCGCGGGCGGAATTCTGGATAGCCTGGATGTTGCTGCCCACCTCCTGCGTGGCGGACATGGTTTTTTCCGCCAGCTTGCGCACTTCGTCGGCCACAACCGCAAAGCCGCGCCCGGCATCGCCGGCGCGGGCGGCTTCAATGGCTGCGTTCAGGGCCAGAAGGTTGGTCTGATCCGCGATATCGGAAATGACGTTCATCACGCCGCCGATGCGTTCCGCCTGCTGTCCGAGTTCTTTCATGTTGTCCTGCAAAGCGAGCGCCACGGCATTCACACCGCTGATCGAACGCACGACCTGGTTCACAAGTTCGGAACCCTTGTTCGCCTTGTTGCGGGTATCCTCGCCCTGTTCGGAGGCGTGCCCCGCGTTGCGCGCCACTTCAAGCACGGTGGAGTTCATTTCATTCATGGCAGCGGCGGTGGAGTCCACGCGTTCTCGCTGCATTTCGGCCCCACGGCTTACCTCTTCCACCTGCGCGGAAAGCTCTTCGGACGCCGTGGCGACACGGCTGACTATTTCCATGGCCTCGTGCGCCACCTGCAGCATGGTGGTCTGGGCGTTTCTCGCCTGCGTCACATCGGTCAGGATTTCCATGAAGCCATCGGCCTTGCCCGCCAAGTTGCGCAAGGGCACGGCATTCACTGTAAGTTCAATTTTCTCCTTGCCGGGCACGGCATAGGTATCTCCGAAAGCCGTCTTGTCCGACCTCAGGGCATTCCGTCCGAAACATTCGCGCTCATTGCAGGCCGGGGTTTTGAAAAGATCGCCGCAGGCTTTGCCGACCGCATTGCCGCCAAGCGTCCGTTGCGCCGCGCTGTTCAGGAAGCGGAGCGAACACGTTCCATCCCCACTTATGACGGCCGTCGGCATGGCGTCCAGTACGGCGGTGTAGGCGTCGCCCACGCTGTTGATGCAGCCTGTCAGTTCGGCAAAACTGCCCTTGAATTGCTTCAGATCAAAACGCGCCCGGAAGTTACCGACGGCAATGTCATTGGCAAGCGAGCGTCCCTGGGTCATAACATCAGTGAGAACCTCCGGGATCAGTTTCATGTGCTCAACCATATTGCCGATTTCACCTTTTTCGCGGGTCTTGATCTTATAGTTGAAATCCCCGTCAGCGACAGCTTCGGCAAAGGCATCCAGGTCTTTGAGAACCTTGATCAGCCCCAGGATGATAAAGAGGGCGAACAGCACGCCTGCGGCAACGCCGACGGCGCCGGTCGCCGTAAGCGCCTTCTCGGCCTGGGCATTGCTTGCCTGGAGAGCAGGGCCGATGGTGTCCATATCTTGTTCGGATCGTTCCACGTAGCCCAAAAAACTCTGGCGCAGCTCCTCG
>JAIRVN010000119.1 GCA_031253875.1 Deltaproteobacteria bacterium
CTTTGCGTGCGGTGTTGGTCGCCGTATGCGCCTCGCAATTCATCCTGCCCTTCATGCTGGCGGGCGTGAATGCCGTGTTGCCCACTCTGGGCGGAGATCTCGGCCTGAGCGCGCGACAGCTCAGCCTGGTCAGCACCATCTACACCCTGAGTCTGGCCATCGCCCAGCTCAGTTCGGGGCGTATCGGCGACATAGTGGGCCGCCGCCGCCTTTTTCTCACCGGACTTGGCATCTTCGGCCTGTGCTCCGCCATGCTCGGCTTTGTCCAGCATTTTGAAGCCCTGGTCTGCCTCCGCTTTATACAGGGGCTGGGGGCGGCGCTTTTCAACGCCAGCGGCCTGGCCATCCTGATGACCATGGCGCCCATTGACAAACGCGGCACGGTACTGGGGATCAGCGCGGCAGCGGTGTATGCGGGCATTTCCTGCGGTCCGGCGTTCGCCGGTCTGCTGACCGACGCTTTCGGATGGCGCTGGCTGTTTTGGGGCACCGCGCTCAGCGCGGTAATCGCATGGCTGCTCATGCGCCACAATCTGCGGGAAGAATGGCGGCAAGGACAGGGCGAACCCTTCGACTGGCCGGGTTTTTTATGCTACGGCGGCTTCATGTCGTGCCTGACGATGGGAGCCAGCTCGCTGCAACATGCAGCTTGGGCGCCCTGGGCTCTGGGGGCCGCGCTCTGCCTGCTGATCGGCTATATTCGCCTGGAATGGCGCAGTAAATTTCCACTGCTGGAACTGCGGCTTTTTACGCAAAACCGCGTCTTCGCTTTGGCGGCTCTTGCGGCTTTCGTCAACTATGCCGCCAACTTTGGTGTCAGTTTTTATTTCAGCATGTACCTCCAAAGCCTGCGCGGCCTTTCCGTCGGCGACGCCGGGCTCTTTCTGGCGGCGCAGGCCGTCGTGCAAATGCTCGCCTCGCCTTCCGCCGGCCGTCTCTCCGACCGTTACGGCGCGGGTCTCATAAGCACGCTGGGGATTGGACTCTGCTGCGTGGGGATCGCGCTGGCCGCCCTGATCGAACCGGACACGCCCCTGATTCTGCTGATCGGCATACAAATTATACTCGGCGCGGGGATCGGACTTTTCGCCACCCCCAACACCACACTCATTCTGGGCAGCGCGGGAACGCGCTATCTGGGGCAGGCCTCGGGCGTCACCGGCGCGGTGCGTACCGGCGGCATGCTGGTGAATATGATCATCGTCACCACTACCCTGAGCTTCTTTATGGGGCATGCCCCCCTGCGTCCGGAGAACGTCTCGGCCTTTATGGCAAGCATGCGTCTTGACTTCTACATCTTTGCCGGACTCAACCTGCTGGCCCTCGGCTGTGCGATCGGGCATCAGTTCCATCGTCCCGGCAAGACGACGGACACCGATGGGCAATAAGGCCGCATTTGCGCTTTTCCGGCGACTTGCGTAGTATCACAAGGAACCGGATCCACATCGCCCCCATGTTGTGTCAGCACATGTTGCCGCGCGCGAGGAGTGCCCATGTCCGCAGAATTGCCCAAGGCCAGACAACAGCTTTCGCAGGTGCGCACCCTGCTGCGCCAGGAAAAAGTTCTGCCTGCTGTGCAGGGAGTGCAATCTGCGCTGCTCACGCTGCTCAAAGGCCAGTTCATCAAGACGGAACGCCAGGAGTTTGAAGAACTGCTGCGGGACGCCATGGCCTATCTGGCGAATGACGCGACAGTGCGCAAGGTGTACCCTCTCCAGCTTGCCTATGCGCCGGGGCAGGAGCGTGAATGCAACGAAACTCTCAAAGACCTCATTCGCTCCCTGCATGACCTGGTGGCCGAAGATGCGCAGGAGCAACTGCGCCTGCGCGAGGAGCGCAAACGCGCCCTGCTGGCGCTGGGGAAAGCGCAGCTTGAGGCCGGGGAAGCGGAAAAGGGCCTGCAAACCCTGGTCGTCCTGGGACAGGAATTTTCCGACGATCCTATCTTGCGCGGCGAAATGGGAAAAATTCTCCTGGACGCCTCTCAGTATGCGGCAGCGGTGGAATATCTCCAACATGCCCTGGAAATAAACCCGGAACTGCTGCCGCTGTATAATCTGATCGCCATCGCCCTGCGCAAGCTGGATCGTTTTGAAACTGCGGAGCAATACTTTCTGCGCGCTGCGGAATACATGCGCATGGATCCCAACCTGTATTTCAACATCGGCCGCCTGTACGTCGACTGGAAAAAATGGGGAAAAGCCGCCAAGGCGGCCCAAGCGGCCTTACGTCTGAAACCGGATTTTGTCGAAGCGCACAAGCTGCTCGCCTATGCGGAAGGCCAGTTGCAGGCCGAAGGTAATACCGCTACAGAGTAAACTCCCCATCCTCGTAAATCACCCGCGTCCCTGCGGGCAAAAATGCCGTCACCCTGCGCCGTGCCGTGGAAATCAAGTCCCAGTGGAGGCTTGAGCTGTTGAAGCCGTATTGGCGCGCCTGCTCGGCATGCAACATTTCCCCTGCATAGGTATTCGCGTAGGATTGTCCCAACGCGATATGCATGGAGCCGTGCGCGCCGCCAAAATTTTCATCATACAGCCCATGGGCCATACACCGCCGGATAGGGGAAAAGCGTTTGTCCACCAGGGCCAATTCTCCCAACTGCGCCGCTCCCTCATCCGTCATCAGTTGACGGATGGCGAACTCCTGCCCGTGCCGGGCGGAGAAACGCGTCACCCGGCCCTGCCGGAATTCCAAACGCATGCCGCTCACCATATTGCCTCCCAGATAGGTCGGCATGTCCGCGCAAAAGACGCCCTCCGCCGTTCGCCAGTCAGGCGACACATACAGTTCAAAGCTTGGAATATTCCGGCCGGTCAATCCGGCCCAACGCCGCTGTTCGCCTATCGCAACGCTGAAATCCGTGCCGTCTTCGGCTTCCACCCGCACGCGCGCGTTCCCCAGGCTGTTCAAACGCCCCTTGAACCCGTCCAGTTTCCGTGCAAGCCGTCTCCAGGCCGCAACGGCATCCCCCGCACCCAGATAACACGCTCTGGCAAGCTCCTCGGCATAGTCGCCGAGAGGCATGCCCGCTCCCTGCGCCAAGGCTGGAGTCGGCCACAAGCCAAGCGTCCAGCCGTATGCGCCCTGCTGTTCGCGCATTCTGGCGCTTTCCTGAAGGCTTCTGCGAGATTGCCGGTACAGGGCGATGCTCTCCGGATCCACTCCCTGCAAATGTTCCAGCGAGGACGGGGCCATAAGCGTGATGGTTCCGCCCAGAGAATCCGCCAGCTCCTGCTCGCCCGGCGGCACCAGCGACAGGCGGCGCCTGTTGGCCTTGGCATAGAGATCCCGCTCCATGCGCGGTGTGGGCAACATGCGCGCAAGCGGCAACAACCCTTCTTCCAACAGGCAATCGCACAGTTCCTCCGCAAGCGGCAGCGCGGGCAGGTCAAAACGCACCTGCACAAGCTCGCTCTTCCGCAAGGGAGTGCGGCGGCTGCGCGCCAAGCCCCAAAACAGCAGTCGGGCGTATGCGCCAAGCTCTTCCGAAGAAAACAAGCCTTCGTTACGCACAGCTACTTCTTTGCCAGACACACGCCGCGTTCACGGGCGACGGCCAGGCCTTCGCAGTCGCCCCTGGCGCAGGCCTGCGCGAAATCTTCGCACATGGGGCCGATCTCTCTACGGATCATATGCAAGGCGCCTCTTGCCCTCCACCAGGCGGCATGCGAAGCGTCACGCGCCAGCGCCGCTGTGAGGTCGCGTTCCGCAAGCGTCGGCAGTTGCAGCCGCAGGTGGGCCAGGCCGCGCGCATACAACGCGCCGGCAAGTTCCGGGTTCAAGGCCAGCGCCCTGTCGAAACTCGCGAGCGCATCCTGTGGACGGTCAAGCTGGAGCAGGAGTTCTCCACGCAGATAGTGCAAGGGCGCATACTTCGGATCCAGAGACGCCGCCTGCTGCAGGACGGGCAGCGCCGCCTGGGGATCGCGCCAGTGTCCGCCTTCGCGCTGCGGCAAGGTGATTCCGAGCAGCCACAAGGCTTCCAACTGCGCAGCAAGCAGAACGATGCGATCTTCTTTTGCAGGGGCCCGCCGGAGCGCTGCAGCCCGTTTGATCAACCTGCGCGCTTCTTCGGCCTTTTCCTTTTCCAGCTTGAGCATCTCGGCGCGCAACGCCAGCATTTCCCGTTCATGCAGCATTTTGCGCAGGCGATCTTCCACCGTGCGTTGCGGCGTGGCAAGGCGCACCTGCACGGAGATTTGCGAAGCGTGGGACGTGCTGCCCACAGTGGGAGTGAAGACGGCGCTCGTCAACGCCTGCCTGTCCGATGTTTCTCCGGCGCCCCACTGGACAAGGCTTGCTGCGGACAGCGCATCCGTCGCCCTGTCCAGAGCCTCAAGCCAGGCCGTTGTTCTGGCTACCCGGAGCGCCGCGCTTTCCGGCACGCGGCGGCCAAAGGGCAGACTATGCTCCGCGTGCCCCTCGAACTGCGCGGCCTGAGCTGTCAACGGCACAAGAGCCATCAGCAGGACAAGCAGTACGGCCGGGGGGCACAAGGGCATACGGCAACAGACCCTAACGCTGGGCCGCGATGGCTTGCTGCGTCTTGTTCGCTATGGACTGCACCAATTCCTGCGCCGTGTTGTAGAGCAAGTCCTCCGCAACAGTGCTGCCGGGCAGACCCTGCTTGCTAAGAGAGGACGTCACGCCTTCGTTGAACAGCCTGCCCCTGTGCCCGGTCACGGAAATAAAGGCTCTGATGCTGGCCGATACATCGGTGCTGGAATTTTCCCGTATCCACACCTCTTGCAGTTCGCCCGTCAAAATGTATTGCGGTTGGGCAAGCCTGGCCGCTTCAAGGGTTTGGGCGTAGGTCACGCGCAGCCCCTGTCGGGAGAGTTCATCCGCAAGCGACTTGGTCATCCAGTCGGGCACCGTGCCGTTGGGAATAAAAGGCGTGTTGTCGCGCCGGACGCCGATATAGGAATTGGGTCTGGCATCCTTGAGCTGGACGACGGAAATGCTCGGCGCCGTGGGCGCGGGGATCTGGGGAGCATCCGCCGGGCGATACAGCAGGCGCACGGTGCTGCTGGGGCCGCATGCGCTCAGCGCGAACAGGGCGACCAGGAACAGGATCGGAACACACAAGCGGACAGAATGTTTCATGGCGCTTTCCTTCTTGCTGGCAATACACGACTCGCACCTTCGCATACGCCGTTACACGTTTTTTTCCGATGATGCAAAGCTGTAAGGGATATCGAGTGAATTCCATGGCTTGCGCGTAGACTCCGCCGGATCATGCGGCAGATCCGCGCAATTGCATATCAGGGTCTTTTCGGGGCCGATGGCCGTAAAACCGTACCAGAGCCCCGGCGGAATGCGCAACAGCCGATAACAGTCCGGCCTGCCCAGAATATATTCCCCGATCCGGCCGAAGCTGGCCGAACCCGGCCTGGCGTCATAGATCACCAGCTTCAGCCGCCCCACGGGCACGGCCAGATGTTGCGTCTGCCGGCTGTGCCGCTTCCAGGCTTTGACCGCCCCCGGCGCCACCTCGGAAAAATACAATTCCCCAAAGCCCGCAAAGAGTGGCCAGTCCGGCCTGAGCATGCGCAACACCGGCCCGCCGTCCGCCGGAATGACGGCAAGCTCCTGCAACGCAACACCCTGAATGCCCGCATCCATTTCCAATCCTTGCGCGTTCATTCGATCCACGGCAGGCCCCTGGCTTCGGCGGCTACGGTGTAGGCGGCGATCTGCCCCAGCGTGAAGGCGCGCATGTCCGGCCTGTCCGGAGCATAATAGGCCCGGTACCACTCGGCCGTATAGCGGATGCATTCCTCGAAATTCAGCGTCGCTTTCCAGCCGAGGCCGGCAAGCGCTTTATCGCAGCACAATTTGAGCAGGGTGCATTCTTTCATCCCCGGCGCGCAACTGCGGTCCATTTCGCTGCGGAATCCCGGCCAGTGCAGGGACAACGCGTCCACCACCTCGGCCACGGTATTGTTCACATCCGCTGCCGGACCGAAGTTATACGCCTCGCCCGTGAGCGTAAACACTCCCCGCGCCTCGCCGACAAGCCGCGCCCCCAGCCACAGATAGCCGGAGAGCGGCTCAAGCACGTGCTGCCAGGGCCTGGTAGCGTGCGGGCTGCGGATATGCGCCGCATCGCCCGCGGCCCAGGCGCGCGCACAGTCCGGCACGATGCGGTCCAGCGCCCAATCTCCACCGCCGATGACATTGCCTGCGCGGGTTGTCGCGCAGGCCGGACCATCCTTGAAGAAGGATTTGAAGTACGCATGCGCGACAAGTTCCGCGCAGCCCTTGGAGGCGCTGTAGGGATCTTCCCCTCCCAGGTGGTCCCGCTCGCGATAGCCCCAGACCCACTCGTCGTTGCGGTAGCATTTATCGCTGGTGATGCAGATAACCGCCTTGACCGAGGGCGTATGGCGCACCGCTTCCAAAATGTTCAGCGTGCCCATGGCGTTGGTTTCGAAGGTGAGCGCCGGTTCTTGATACGAGGCGCGCACCAGGGCCTGGGCCGCAAGATGGAACACCATGTCCGGCGCAAAATCCCGCATTGCGGCGCAAAGCGCCGCGCGGTCGCGCACGTCGCCGCAGATGTCATGTATGCGCTCCGTCAGGCCCATGGCCTCGAAATTCGATGGACTGGTCGGCACGCGATCCGCAAAACCCGCAACATCCGCGCCAAGTTGCATGAGCCAGGCCGCCAGCCACGAGCCTTTGAAGCCCGTGTGCCCGGTGATGAAAACCCGTTTGCCTTTGTAGACGTTCATGAACATAGGCATATCCTGCAAAGTTGTGCCGTGAGCTAGATCCAAAAGGCTTTCCCCTGATCCCACAAAGCGTTCAGCGTCTGGGAGTCGCGCAGGGTATCCATGCACTGCCACTGGCCGTCATGAGGATACATGGAAAGCTGCCCTTCTCTGGCCAGTCGCTCCAGGGGCTCTTTTTCCAGGTCGCAGCTTTCGTCTTCGCTCAGATAGGCAAGAAAATCCCGTTTAAAAACAAAAAAGCCGCAGTTGATATACTCGTCCAGGACAGGCTTTTCTTCCCAGGAAAGAATCTTGCCCTGCTTGTCGGTTTTTACGGCGCCGAAACGCGACGGCATGCGCACGCCGGTAAAGGTGCCCATGGCGCCCGACTGCATGTGGAAGGCCACCAGCTTGTTGATGTCGATATCCGCAACGCCGTCGCCGTAGGTCACCATAAAGCGTTCGGAGTCGATATGCCGGGCAATGCGCTTGATGCGTCCGCCTTTGAGCGTCTCCTGCCCCGTATCGCACAAGGTGATCCGCCAGTCCACATCCACCGCGCCTTCATGCAGCGTACAGCCTCCCGTAGCCAGATCCACGGTGAAATCCGTATTGCGAAACTTGTAGTCGTGGAAATATTGTTTGATCACCTCACCCTTGTAGCCGAGGGGCAGCACAAACTCCGTAAAGCCGAAGCGGGCATAGCGCGCCATGATATGCCAGATAATCGGGCGTCCGCCGATTTCCACCATCGGTTTCGGCTTGAATTCCGTTTCTTCACGCAAGCGGGTGCCCTTGCCGCCACACAAGATAATAACCTTCATACATCACTCCTCTGGTCGCAGCTTATCAGGAAGCGTTGGCAAGGTGAAGAGCCGATGACATACATGGCGCTGGGAGTATAG
>JAIRVN010000131.1 GCA_031253875.1 Deltaproteobacteria bacterium
TGGCATCGGTAGTGGCGGGATGCTGTATGTTTTTTTACGTCCGGCGCATAGAGCCAACACGCGAGGTGGAACCACAAAGAAAAAATGGGACAGTAGTGGGACAAAATTAGATGAAAACACAAAAAACGACTTTCACCTGGCAGAGTGAAAGTCGTTTTTTTATTGCTATACTTGGTGCCCAGGGCCGGACTTGAACCGGCACAAACCTTTCGATTCGAGGGATTTTAAGTCCCTTGTGTCTACCAATTCCACCACCCGGGCAGAGACATCACTATTCTGTCGGCGCTTTGACCTTTCTGCGCCGCGCCGAGGCGGGCAACGGCGGATCAGGCAGCACATTACCCTTGGAAAGCACATCCTTCGGCAAAGGCCATTCCAGAAAGGTTTCCCGCCATGTTTCGTTGTTCAGCGCGTAAAAATAGACGGAATCCAAAAAACGATCCACAAACAGAAGCCTGGCCTCCACGCTTTCATCCAGAAGCTGGCTTACCGCCTCGCACACTTCCTGGAACAAATCCTGATCATGCTCGACGGCCACACCCTGCACCAACAAAAAATCCCCGGTGGATGTGAAGTGCAGATGCACAAAGTCCGCCTGGGCAAAAAGCCCGGACAGCTCTTCCTTCAACTGCACCTCTTTTTCCAGAAGATCGGCATAGCTCAATTCTTCTGCAAAAGTAAAATGCCCGAAGAGTTCACAGCGAAATTTGGGCATGCGTTCTCCCTATGTACCTTCCAGACAGCAACAACGCTTCTGACGGCATGCTTACGCCAAGTCACCGCCCGGCGCAACGTCTGTATTGCCCCCGCACCTCTTGCCAGCCACATTGCCAAGCATTGCGGAACACGGTAGCCTGAAAGGCATTCAACCGGCTGAAGAACGCCAGGCATTCCCGCTCAGGAGCGCTCCATGTCCATTCCCTTGTCTCTGGCCGACCGCTTTTGCCTCCACGCGTCCCGCCTGTGGATAGTAGGCCGCGCGCCTGTCATGCCAGGAACCTGCTCTTCCGCCGTGGCCCTGCTGCTTGCGCCTTTTCTGTTCCTGCCGTTGAGCTTTGCCGGACGTTGCATGCTGCTGGTGGCGCTGTTCCTGGTAGGCAGCCTGATCACCACCAGGGCGGAACGCATCCTGGGTCGCAAAGATCCCCCGGAGCTGTGCATAGACGAAGTGCCCGGCATGTGGCTGGCGCTGACCCCCTTTGACGATCCTTCGCTGGGGCTCATGTTCGCGGCCTTTGTCCTGTTCCGCATTTTCGACATTGCCAAACCCTGGCCGGTAAACGCCTCTGAGCATTGGCTGCCGGGCGGTTTCGGCATCATGCTGGACGACATTGTGGCGGGTTTTTTGGCCCTGCTCGGCACATGGCTGCTGGCTGCGCTCTAGAGCCGCGTCTGCGCAACACACACCGCAAAAAGACCCCGGGCACGCCGGGGCAAAAAACGCGCGTTGCAGCCGTCTGCCGTCACGTCCTGATATTAACCAGCGTGCCCGTCATTTCATCCCAGGCCTGGATAGGCACCACGTTCGCCTCGTAGGCGCGTTGCACCATGATCATATGCGCCATTTCCCGCTCCAGCGAGGTCTGGCTGGGATTCAACCATTCCGGGGGCATAAACGAGGTCAGATCGTCCGGTGGAGGCGGAAGCACGCCAAGCTGCTGGTCCGGAACCGGAGCTGTAAGTATTTTTGGTTCCGGCGGGCGTACGGGGACAGACTCCGAACCGGGACCGGTAATATTGCCCACCTGTACACCCATGTACGGCGGCAACGACGCATAATACACCGCCTGGGGCTGAAAGCCCTCGGTGTTCACATTGGCAATATTATGGGCAATGGCCTGCATGCCTGTAGCAAAGGCATCCAGAGCGGATACGGAAATATACGGGACCACACCCAATCCGCCTATACTCACGGTCTCCTCCACAGCATAACCCATTCCGATGGGGTTACATATTCCTTATACACACTCCAGTGATGTTTGTCACCCCCTGCTCAAGCCCCTGCTGCAAGCACATAATACGCGAAAAGAAATGCACGTTTTTACCGCGTTGCATCCGGGGAATATTGTTGTATATAACTCCGTAATCGAATGCAAAACTGACACTATGACTCGGAGCATGCTGGCATGACGCGTTTTACGCTGTTGGACAAAGTCCGAGCTCCCGGCTGAGCGGCCAAGGCGGCTCCGGGGGTCCTGGAGCAGGTACTTGGTCCTCTTGCGTCGGCAATGGCCCATGATCCGGACGGACGTCTGCTGGCGGGTAAAGCCTACCATGAAGACGCGGCCGTATTGCGAGTTCCGCCCGGCAAGGCGTTGGTGCAGAGCGTGGATGTGCTTGCGCCGCTGGTGCATGATCCCGCCCGCTTCGGAGCCATTGCGGCGGCGAATGCGCTGTCGGACATTTATGCCATGGGCGGCGAACCCTGGTGCGCGTTGAATATCGCCTTTTTTCCCACAAGCTGCCTGGACCTGGAAATTCTGCGCGCCATGGCGCAGGGTGGCCTGGATACGCTACGCGAAGCAGGCGCCCTGCTGGTCGGCGGCCATACGGTTGACGACACTGAAATACGCTTCGGCTTCTCCGTTACCGGCATAGTGGATGCGGATGCCATCGCGGCGAACGATGCCCTGCACCCCGGCGATATTCTACTGCTGACCAAACCTTTGGGCACCGGCGTTTTGGCCACGGCGCTCAAAGCCGGGTGGGAAGGCTGGGAGGAAAGCGAAGCCGAACTGTGGCGCTGGTGTTCCCGCTTGAACAGGGGGGGGGCGCATGTCATCCGTGAACTGGGTTTACAGGCCGCCACGGACGTGACGGGCTTCGGTCTGGGCGGGCATTTGCTTGAAATGGCGCGCGCTTCCGGGGTGAACATCCGGGTGGAGCTTGACAGCTTGCCGCTACTGCCCCGCGCAGCGGAATATGCGAAAAACGGCCTTATCCCCGCCGCCAGCCATGCGAATCATGCCTATTACCGTCCCTGGACACGCACGCGCGCGACTGTGGATGCGATACGAGCGACGCTGCTGTTCGACGCGCAAAGCTCCGGCGGGCTGGTGCTGGCCGTCCCCGCCGACAGGCTGGACAGGGCGAAGGACATGCTGGCCGCGCAGGGGGAAGCCTTTTGGCGTGTCGGCGAAGTGCTGCCTGCGCAAGGCGAAACAGGCTTTTTGTTTGTCGATTGACAGCATCCGCC
Organism: Deltaproteobacteria bacterium; assembly: GCA_031253875.1. GTDB lineage: Bacteria > Desulfobacterota > Desulfovibrionia > Desulfovibrionales > Desulfovibrionaceae > WRKB01. The sequence goes on from JAIRVN010000131.1 coordinate 3,197, forward strand.
TTCGGCCTGTACGATTCAGCGCATGCTGCTTGGCAAATACCATATCGTCATTTTCAAAGAAGGCCGGGGCGGCAGCCACAATCTGCGCCTGCGCGGTTGGTTGGGCATTATCGGTTTTGTCCTCGCTGCCTTGCTGATCGTATGCAACTTATGGCTCTGGGATCGTTACAATCAGTCGCTCAAACTGGAAAGCCGCCTGTTGGAAGCAGAAAAAACCATTGACGAGCAGAACACGCAACTGCTCAGTATGGTGGGCAAGGTGCGCGAAGTGACGGCTGATTTGACCCGCGTGCGCCAGTTTGATACCAAGCTGCGCCTGATGATGAATTTGGACAGCGAACTGACGGATGTGGGCAATGCGAGTGCATCCCCGAGCGAAGAGTTGGGCCGGAACGCCCTGCCCTTGCACCGTCAGGCGCTGGCCGCGCGCAGGATGTATGCCTTCCTGCGCAAGCTTTCGGATGATGTACGCCTGGAAGAAGTGATACAGCAGGAGCTGTTGCGCGTGCTGCGCGAAAACCGCGACAGCATTGCCTCCATGCCGACCGTCTGGCCGGTTGAGGGCTTTATTTCTTCGCCTTTTGGCGTACGTTCCTCCAACTATTCGGGGCGGGGGGAGTTTCACAAAGGGATTGACGTCCGCGCCCGCCCCGGCACGCCGATCATCGCCCCGGCCAAGGGCACGGTAACCTTCTCCGGTGGAGACGGCGCGTACGGATTAAGCGTGGAACTCCAGCACACCCGTACCATTACCACAAAGTACGGACATATGCAGCGCATCATCGTGCGGGAAGGCCAGCAGGTGAAACGCGGCGAGATTGTCGGCTTTGTGGGCAGCACGGGCCGCAGTACGGGGCCGCATCTGCATTATGAAGTGAAGCTCAACGGCATACACGTCAACCCCCTGCGCTACATCTTGAATTAAAGATTGTTACGTGTCCGTCGCTTCCCATTCTTCAACAAGGCGCAGTTCGTCCGCATCCAGAAAACTTTTCCATTTCTCGCGCAAGAGCCAAAAGTCGTTGATGCGCAGGTCATCCCATAGGGGGCGCCGGATTTCCCAGGGCTTGGGGCCGTGAAAGTGGATGATGTGTCCTTCGGTCGCGGCGTCACGGCGGTACGGGGGACAGTTCCAGCGGCTTTCCAGCCTTTCTATGCGTTTGCCGAAAAAGTAGTTGAGCAGGGATTGATCCAGGTTGCCGATACGTTCAAGATTTTGGGCGCAAAAGGCGAGGAAATTGTGAATATGACCGTGCTTGCGCAGCCGCTGCAAATGGAAGAGCACGACGCCGCTGCTGAAGGTCCAGATGGGAAAAGGCATGTGTACGGTATACGCCTTGCCGCGCCATGTGTAGCTCAAGCTTTCGTGGTCGTGGAAGAAGGGCGCGGTCTGCTCCCTGGCCATGGCCATATAGCGCGGCCGCCGGACAAACAACTCGTCCAGCGGGCGCAGAAACATGACGTCCACGTCGCAGTACAGGCAGTAGGGAATATCCGCCAGTTCGGGGAGCAGGGCAAGTTCGAGCTTCAAAAAGGCGCCGATAGCACGGTGAAAACGCTGCGGAATAGTCTCCTTGTCCAGTACGGGCGCGTAGCGCGCGCAGGGGATGTGTTCGCGTTCCAGGCTGTCCAGCAGCGAGCGATCTTTGCCCGCGTACACGCACAGGCAGGGTGCGTCCGCGCCCTGCACCGCGCGCAACGACCGGACAGCCACGCGTAGCAACGGCAGA
>JAIRVN010000252.1 GCA_031253875.1 Deltaproteobacteria bacterium
ACTGCGCTCTCTGTCCCGCTGCACCTCCGGCGCATGATGGAACATGATTTTGCCTTGCTCCTGAGTGAGATTCTGTCCCCATTTCAGTCTGGCATAGGTAAGGGCTACACCATGCGCTATTTCGTCATACGCCGAAAAATAAAGCTCTTTCCCTGTATCCCTGATTCTGCCGCCGCTTGGCAGGGTGAATATGACAACGCCCTTGCCGTCAATGCGCCGGGCAATGTCGCCAAGGTCAAAACCCTGGGCCTTGGATTCCGCCGTGATCCGTTCCATCCGCAAAAACGCCAACAAGGGTTTTTTGGCCTTGGCGCTCAAATCTTCCCGTTCCAGCAAGGCGCGTTCCTTCGCGGCATGGTCGGCCCTAGCGGGTAAAAACTGCGCCATACCGTGCTGTGACCAGTCCTTGACCTTCTTGGGCGCTGCCTCCTGCTCTGGCTCCACGGTTGCGCCTTTGGAGCGCAAGACAGCCAGGGCGGTTTCATTGCCTTGCGCGGCCTCATGCTGGAGAAAGCCGCTCCATGAAACAAAGGGAATGTCACGGCGTACCGCTTCTCGCTCCGGCTGCATGACAAGCCGGGCCTTGGCTATGGCCTCGGCCAACATCGTATTTTTTGGAATCACATTCACGCCTCGCTCCTAATCCGAGATACTGCCTTTTCCTTAGCCTCTTGACAAAACGCCATTAAAATAATATCGTTTTTATATGGAATTTGACTACGACCCACAGAAATCTGCAACCAATAAAACCTAATAATTTCAGCCAGGCGCAGCCGGGAAAGTGAGGTGGCATACTATGAAAAACACAAAAACAATTAGCGCGGAAGAGCTAGAGCGCAAATTTGACGCAGGGGAAGAAATACTGGAGTATTTTGACTTGGACAACCCAATCAAGCCCAACAAGATGCAACGCCTGACCCTCGACCTGCCTAGCTGGACTGTTACAGCCCTGGATAAAGAGGCCGTTCGCATCGGCATAACCCGCCAGTCGCTGATTAAAACCCTTATTGACGTCGGACTGCGTTCCGCCGGGCACAGAAACGCGCCCCAAAGCGCAAACGCCTGAAACCTCGACAGGCACAACGTAGTTAAATGTCGCGCAGTATCTAAAGGCGGTCAGGACTGCGGAAGCTATCAGGCACTTGTTCATCTTCGGCGGACAGGATGTATTGTGGTTGAATGACGAAGGCGAGCACCTGCTGGGCGTTGAGGAAGCCTTTCCCGATATGTCTCCGGAAACTGTTCTTTGCCAAGGCAATGCCGATGGTGATACTGATCGTCATGTTTGAAAATGACATGGCCTGAAGCAGGAGAAACGTGGCATGCAACCCGCGCCGCCAGGTCCGATGACAGTATTGCGCCAAGCCCTGATCATGCCTTTGCGGGGCACACTGGATCAGTTCAGCGCCGGCGTGTTCCAGGGCGAGGATTGCCTGCCTGCCAGCCTGCTGTGGCGCAACCGGGAGCCGAGGCTGGACGGGCGGCCTGCGCCGCCGGAAGCAGTACGCCAGGCATTGGGATTGGGGTCGAGCGCCGGGGAAGCCGAAGACCGCGCGGACCGTCTGAAGGGGACGTATCTCTTCGGCGGCTACCTGTTCCGGCATTACGGGCACTTTCTCATCGAGACGCTGTCGCGGCTGTACGCGCTCAAACAATGCGCGGCCGTGCCCATTATTTTTTCTTCCACGCACCGTGACATCATGCCCTGGCAGCGTGACGCGTTCAAACTGCTGGGCCTGCACAATCCCATTCTCATGCTGACGCGGCCAGCCGTAGCCGACCAACTCATGCTGGCCGCACCCGCTTTCGCCCTGCCCGACATCGTGACGCCAGAGCAGATCGAGGCTTTGGGCGCCTTGCCTGCGCCGCCGCGAACAGACAAAAAAATCTGGCTGTCCCGAGGCTGCTACCTCGGCGGCGGCCTGCTCGACGAGCGCGCCTTGGAGCCGCATCTGCAAGCCATGGGCTGGGAAATCATCCATCCGCAGTTTCTGCCGATCCGCAAACAGACGGCGCTCATCGCCTCTGCGGCGCGGGTGGCCGGGATGGACGGCTCGGCTTTTCACACCGCCCTTCTGGCGCGAGAGATCCGGGGACGTTTTACCATCTTTTTCCTGCGCAATACCGGCGACCACGCCTATACCCAAATAGCCCGGATGAAGGGCTTTGCGCAGGATGAAATTCCCCTGACCGGAAAGGCCCGCTTTCTGACAGGCCGCGGCGCGGAACGCTTTTACCAGATCGGCGATGTCGAGCTTGTTCTGGATGCCTTGCGGGGGGACTGAACAACCTCTGGAAATATCCAGGTATAATGACGGAACATGCGTCCTTCTTATGGCGCCGCTTCTGCGCGCGCGGCGAAATTGGCGGCCGCGGCAACGAAATGTTCCGCCCAATGGGGGACGGCAGGGGCAAATATCTGCATGTAACTTGCGAAAACGGATTTATAGATGAGGCCGTCACCCCCCTGCCCCATGCCGGCGCCGCTGCCGAGTTGTAAGACGTGTTCCGCCTGTGCGCCGGGGAGGAGTTCGCAACGGGTGTAGTGAAACTCATGCCCTTTGAGACGCGCGTGCCGGGGATGGAAAGGATTGGGCAGCATGACCGTGGCCTCCACATAGCCGAGTCCTTGCGGGCGGTCGTGGAAGGCGGCGCACACGGGAAAAACGCCTGCCATAGGATAACTCTTGCCCTGGCGTTCCATGGAAGCCGTCAACAACAGAAAGCCGCCGCATTCTGCGTAGATGGGCATGCCCTGTTCGGCGTATTCCTTCAGGCGGGCGAGCTTGGGCGATACGGCAAGTTCGGCGCAGAATTCTTCGGGAAAACCACCGCCCAGATAGAGTCCGTCAAGCTTGGGCCAGGCGTCCCCGTCGAACAGG
>JAIRVN010000258.1 GCA_031253875.1 Deltaproteobacteria bacterium
TGCGTATGCCGGCGTCTTCCCGAGGCGCGCGTACTGACCAAAAAGCCCGTGCGCGCCTCGGCGGAGGAAGTGGCGGACAATCCCAGAGCCGCGAGCGCCAAACTGAGAGTTGTTGAAAAGACGGCGCCTGACGGGAACGTCCGCCATGCGTAAGGAGAGAGGAAGCACGGGCTGGCTCGTGTGCATCGTTCTGGGAGTGCTTGCCAGCCTGGTGATGGGATTGATTATGGTGTGGAGTAACATCGAACGCATGGACATCAATTATTTTATCAACCAGCTTCAGGCTTCCGTGCGGGAACGCCAGGAGCATAAGGCGAAGTTGGAAACGGAACGGGACTTTCTGCTTTCCCCCAATGAACTGGGGCGCAGAGCAGCGGCCCTGGGCATGCGTCAGCCCAGTCCCGGACAGGTGCGCCGCATGCCATCGAGGTAAACGCCATGTTGTCCTTGAAACATCTCTTCACCCACACGAAGCGCCGTAACCGGCCTGCGCCCAAACATGAAAAAGTCGCGCTGAAAAAAACGTCTTTTCTCGCCTCCGTGAATTGGGACATCGCGCGTATCAAGATAGTAGCCGCTCTGTTCATGACTCTTTGGGGCATACTCTGGTGCCGCGCCTGGTATGTGCAGATGATTGAAGGTCCGCGTCTGGCCCGTCAGGCGACGCGTCAGCATATGACCACGGAACTGGTGAGCGGCAGAAGAGGAGATATTTATGACCGCAACGGGCTGGCGCTGGCGCGTAGCGTGGAATGCCGCTCCGTGTATGTGAAGCCGGGCGAGGTGACAGATCCTGAAGGGACGTCCGCTTTTCTCGCCCAGACGCTGAATTTGCCCCTGGATCATGTACGGCGCCAGGTAAGCGACCCGGTACGGCGTTTTGTCTGGGTGGCCAGAAAAATCGACGATAGCCGCGCCGAGAACATCCGCAAGGCCGCTCTGAGCGGAGTGGGGCTTTCCAAGGAATACGAACGTTTCTATCCTTTCAAACAACTCGCCGGACAATTGCTGGGTTTTGTCGGTGTTGACGACAAGGGGCTTGAAGGCCTGGAACGTTCCATGGAAGAGCATCTCGGCGGACAGTCCAGCCGTCAGTTGGTGCAGCGCGACGCTACGGGCCGCCGTTTCTATTTTCGGACGGAGGGGCAGGATGATCCGGCCGGCAAGCCGCTGGCGCTGACTCTTGACGTCCAGGTGCAGTTTTTCGTGGAGGAAGCGCTGGAACGTGTGGTCAACGAGTATAAGGCCAAATGGGCGGGTTGTCTGATCGTGGACGTGCCCAGCGGAGATATTCTGGCCTGGGGGCAGTATCCTTTCTTCAATCCCAACGCGTATCGCGACTATACGCCGATCCAGCACCGCAACCGTCTGGCTCAGGATGCTCTTGAGCCCGGCTCCACCTTGAAGCCTTTCGTAGTTGCAGCGGCCATGCAGGAAAAAATCGTCAACCGCGACACCCTGTTCAAATGCGAAGGCGGCAAGTGGGAAACAAAGACGATTACCATCCGCGACACCAAGGGATATGACGAACTGCCTGTTCACAAGATCATACGGTATTCGAGCAATATAGGCGCCGCCAAAGTCGGATTGGCCCTCGGATCCCGCAAGTACCACCAATACCTGTCACAATTGGGTTTTGGCGGCCACAGCACGCTGCCTTTGGCCGAAAGCAAGGGCATCCTGCGGCAGCCGAGAGACTGGAGCGAGGCGGATATTATCTCGACCGCCTTTGGGCAGAGTATCTCCGTTACCGGCGTACAAATGGCCCAGGCGTACCTGACCCTTGTCAACGGCGGCGTGCATAAGTCCATGCGTATCGTGCTGGATGCGGCAAATCAGCCTTCGACGCCTCCCAGGCGTATTTTTCACGAACGGATTTCCCGCGAGGTGCTCGCCATGATGCGCGACGTCGTGGAAGAAGACGGCACCGGCAAAAAAGCCCGGATCGACGGCGTACAGGTCGGCGGAAAGACCGGCACGGCGCAAAAGGCCGACAGGCGCAGCGGTACCTATGGTACGGCCCGCATGGCTTCCTTTGTGGGCGTGGCGCCGATCGACAAGCCCCGCTATCTGGTGCTGGTGATCGTGGACGAGCCCGCAAACAATCAGTACGGCGGCATTGTGGCCGCGCCCGTGTTTCAGGATGTGATCAGCCGGACCATGGCCTATCAGGGGCATTTTCCTGATGTAAGTTTTGCGATGGGACCACCCAAACCTTCGGAATTCGCGCAACAGGAAAAATGGCAGGCGGCTGCGGAAAAAACGCCGGGAAAAACAAAAAATGCAAAGGGTTTGATGCCTTCCGGGAAAACGGAACTACGCCAGGCGGCTTCGCCCAAAACCCCGTATGCGGACAACCAGGTGCCGGATGTGGTCGGAAAAAGCGTGCGGATGGCCGTGGAAGCTTTTGCCAGTAGAGGCATTGTGCCTGTCATCAGAGGCGAGGGACAAAAAGTAGTGCGCCAGAGTCCTGAAGCCGGAACACACTGGCCGGCGAATCAGGAAAAAACGGAATGCGTGCTCTGGCTTTCAACCTTGTAAAAACGTTTGCGGAGCAGGAGATTGCGCACGATGGAACAGTCTTTTGCAGCCCTGCTTGAAGATTTGCGATCTCAGCAACTCGAAATCCGCACGGACTCACGCCGGGTGGCGCGCGGTGATGTGTTCGTGGCGTTGCGCGGCAACATGCATGATGCCACGGCGTTTATCCCCCAGGCCTTGGAGGCGGGAGCCTCCGTTATCGTGTGCGGCGCGGACGGAGCGGAACTTGTCCGCGCAAGCGCGGCGCGCCTGGTTGTCCACGAGGACAGACGCGCCGCTCTCTGGCAGATGGCGCAGGCGCGCTGCCATACGGAAACACTGCCCTTTCCCGTATTCGGCGTCACGGGCACCAACGGCAAAACCACCACGGCGTTTCTGCTGGAGCATCTGTTCACGTCCCGGGACACGAAATGCGGCATCCTCGGCACGGTCTGCTACCGTTGGCCGGGCTTCCATAGCGCCGCGCCGCTGACCACGCCGGACAGTCCGGAACTGCACGGCATGCTGGACGCTATGCGCCGGGCAGGGGTGGAAGCGGCGGTGATGGAAGTTTCCTCTCATGCCATCGCTCAACAGCGGGTGGGCGGCGTGAAATTCGCAGGGGCCATTTTCACCAACCTCACGCAAGATCATCTGGACTATCATCCGGATATGGAAAGCTATTACGCCGCCAAAGCCGGGCTGTTCCTGGAACTGCCCGCACCGGAAAAGGCCTGCGCCGTCAACAGCGACGATTCCTACGGCCTGCGCCTGTTGCGGACGCTCAAGACAGGCATTGGATTCGGTCTGCGCGGCAACAAAGCGGGCCATGCCCATCTGGGCGGAACAATTTTTTCCTCCGGGCGCAACGGTCTGCATCTGGGCATGAACTTTGACGGCGTACGTTGGGAACTGCGTTCTCCTCTGGTCGGCGCCTTTAATGCCATGAATCTGCTGGGCGTGCAGGCGCTATGCCTCGGCATGGGGCTTGCTCCAGACGATTTGGCTTGCTTGGAGACTTTCAAGGGATTGCCCGGCAGGCTGGAACGCATTGAAAATTCCCAGGGTCTTCACGCTTTTGTGGACTACGCCCATACCCCCGATGCGCTTGTGAATGTGTTGCAGGCTCTGCGCGCTGCGGGT
>JAIRVN010000012.1 GCA_031253875.1 Deltaproteobacteria bacterium
GAACATGCTGTTGTCCTTGATTACTACGGCGTGTGCCAGTGGGAACAGCCTGCCCTTGGCGCGTGCTGCTTTGGCGGGCCTGCCGGCTCATTACAGCGCGTTGCGTCCCTTGCCTTTCCTGCCGGTCGGTACGGAATTGTGCGAGGCGACGTCAGCGGTCTTCAAGGTGACCGGGCGCGGGCTGTTCCCTGTTGCACAGGAGCCTCATGCTCAGGATTGCCCTCTGCTCACGGCGTTGCGGCCTGTACAAGATGGAGAAAGACTGTCGCTTGCCGCCCGGCGCACGGGCCGTGCCCTGGCGTGGATAACCCTGTCGGACAAAGGATTTGCCGGGTTGCGCGAAGACGAAAGCGGTCCCCTTATTGCCAAAATGGTGGAGGAAAAACTTCCCCTCTGCCATGTGCAGGGATTTTTGCTGCCGGATGAAGAGCAAGCGCTCCGTGCGCTTTTTGTGGAACTGGCGCTCATGCAGGGTTATGATCTTCTCATTGCCAGCGGTGGTACCGGCCTTGCGCCGCGCGATCGTTCGCCCGAGGCTGCCCTGTCCGTTATAGAACGCCGCCTGCCTGGTTTCGAACAGGTCATGATGGCGGCCAGTCTGCTGAAAACATCCACGGCGGCTATCTCACGCGCGGTAGCTGGCACGCTGGGACAGAGCATTCTTGTTTGTCTGCCGGGCAGCCGCAAGGCTGTCGCGGAAAACCTCCTTGCCGTCCTTCCGGCTCTGGAGCACGCTCTTGATAAGCTTCAGGGCGATATGAAGGATTGTGGCGCTGTGTTTTGAAGTTTCCCAATATCAGGAAACCCGTATGCATATTTTTGGCAATTTTCCCGCTCTCTGCCGGATGATCAAAATTGAACATTCCGTGTTCGCCCTGCCTTTTGCCTTGGCGGGCGCGTTTATGGCCGCACGCGGCATGCCGCCCTGGCCGGTGCTGTGCTGGCTGATTGTAGCCATGGTAGGCATACGATCCTTTGCCATGGCTTTTAATCGAGTCGCGGATCTGCGTTTTGACCGTCTGAATCCGCGTACGCAGAAGCGTCCGCTCGTCACGGGTGAAATAGCGCTCAGCCAAGCTTGGACTTTTATAGCCTGTAGCGCGGCGCTTTTCATCTTCGCATGCGCCATGCTCAACAGTCTCTGCCTGGCGCTTGCGCCACTGGCCCTGTTTATGGCCGGCGTCTACAGCCTGCTCAAACGCGTCACATGGCTATGCCATTTTGGACTTGGCTGCGTACATGCGCTTTCTCCGCTTGCAGGCTGGCTAAGCGTTGACCCACACTTTACAGTTACTCCTTTCTTTTTTTCCTGGGGCGTACTTTTTTGGCTGGCGGGTTTTGACATCCTGTATTCTTGCCAGGATGCCGACTTTGACCGCAGTGTGGGCCTGCATTCGATCCCGGCTGATCTGGGTATTTCCAGGGCTTTGGTGATTTCTTCCTTCTGCCATGTGAATACCGCGATTTTTTTCCTGATGGGGGGAGTGCTGGCCGGGCTTTCGCTCGGATGGTATGTTGTCTGGGCATTGATTACGGGCATCCTGATCTGGGAACATACGCTGGTCAAGGCAAATGACCTTTCGCGCGTCAACCTCGCCTTTTTCACCCTGAACGGCTTTGTCGCCCTGACTTTTCTGCCTGGCGTCATTCTGGGATTGTGATTTTTAACAATCTGTTATGGATAAAGAAGCGGACATGCCTTCTCAACGGAAAAACGCGCAGAACAAGGACGATGCCTGGGTCAGCCGGTCGCAACGCAAGCGCGACAGCACCGCGTTGCAGAAGATAGCGGAAGAATTGACGCGTCTTGCGCCGAGCCAGTGGCAAGAACTGCCCCTCACGCCGGATTTGCTGGAAGCATTGCACCTGTGGCGGCGGATCAACGATCATGAGGGACGTCGCCGCCAACTTCAATATCTTGGCAGGCTTATGCGCGAGGCGGATGGCGCGGCGATTGAATCAGGCCTTGCCGTCCTGCGGGATGGCAAAACGCAAGAAACAATCCTGCTGCGGCATACGGAACGCTTACGCGAGGCACTTATCCGGGCGGAGCAGGCCGAGTGTAAAACACTGCTTGCCCAGTGGCCGGCAATGGAAGAGGAACTCTATGGCCTGCTTGACGCTATCCGCCTGGACAACGGCCCTCCCGCGCGGGAAGCCTACCGGACTCTCTTCCGTCGCTTGCGTGAGCTGCAACACAGTTGAGAAGCTCTTTCATTCTCGCCCATATCGCATGGCGCGTATTTCCGGCGAGCTTTCCGGATCTTTCCAGCGCAATGCGATCTGGCCCGAGCTGTTTGTCTCGATAAGGCGAATGCCGCGTGTGGCCAAAGCTTCCCGCACTCTTGGCGCGGGATAGCGCGGACTTGGACCGTTGCTGACAAGCGCTAGACGCGCGCCGACGGCATCATAGAGTTCGGGCGCAAAGCTCGAAATTCCGCCGTGATGGGGCAGGACAAGCACAGGCGCGCGCAGATCAAGGCCGGAGTCCAGCATATGTTGTATGGCTGAGCGCTCCGTGTCACCGGGGATGAGCGCCAGAGGCGTTTCGTTCCAAAGCAGACGCAGGACAAGGGATTTGTTGTTGCTGCTGCCTTTGAATCCGGCAGGGGGGTGAAGCACGTCAACGCGTAATCCCTTTGTGAGCTGAATACTATCACCCGCGCTGAGCGTATACTGGGGATATGTCTGTCCGGCCAGGATCGTGGCGAGTTCTTCCGTCAGCGTATGTTTTGTATCGCCGTTCCCGGCAAAGTGTCCGATATCGAAATGCTTGAGCAGATGGAACAGACCGTGCGTATGGTCGCGATCCGGGTGCGAGCTGATGATCCACTCCAGGCGCGGGGCATGGTTCGCGCAGAGCACCGGGGTCAGGATATCCCTGCCGCTATCGAAGCGCGGCGAAAAGAGATTTCCGCCGTCAACCAACATGCGCGCGCCGCCAGGAGCCTGCAGCAAAACAGCCTGTCCCTGCCCCACATCCATAAGGCGCAGGGAGAGTGTGTTTTCTGCGGCATCCAGAGTGCGCAGGCCTGGGCCGATCAGGAACAAAAGTGCGGATGCGGCAAAGAGACGACGGCCTGCGGGCGGCAGATTTGGGCGGCCCGGCAGGAGTGCAAGCGCCGGCATGAGCAGCAGGAAGGCAAACAACGCTGTCCAGTGCGGCCGCAGCATGGGGGGAATAGCCAATAGCCCGTGCCGGGCCATGAGATCCAGTGCGGCCAACAATAATTCGCACGGGTAGATTGCCAAGTTGCAGATGAAGGTTGATGCAGTCTGTGCGCCTGCCGCCAGGAGCATCATCCCGACAAGCGTCAGAGGCAGGACGAAACAGTCCATCAGAGGCATCCAGAGCAAGTTTAAAAAAAACCAGGGGCTGGCGTTGTTGAAAAAAAGCAGCATCACTGGTGTGAGAAAAAGCTGGATGCAGAAGGAAACACAGATAATCTGCGCGCACCGGCGCACAGTGGCCGGTAAAAAACCTTTGCCGGCAGGCAGTGGAAGACGGCGGAGCAGGGGGCTACACAGGGCGATGGCTGCCACGGAAAGCACGGAAAGTTGCAAACCCACGTCATAGATCGTCAAAGGAGAGACGATCGAGATGCAAAACACGGCGCCGAACAGGGTATCGCCCAGGGTGCAGACGCGGTCGTGCAGAAGCCAGAAGCTCAGCAGGCCAAGCATGATTGCTGCTCTGAGCAGAGAAGGCGGCGCGTCGCCAATCCAGAGATACAGCAATGCCAGCGGCAGGCTTGCGAGCAGCAGCGCCTTGCGGCGCGGCATATAGAGAAAAAGCCTGGGAACGGCATGGCCGGCGACACCCACGAGAAGCACCGCAAAAAGCCCCACCACAGACAAATGCTGTCCGGAAAGAGCCAGTGTATGAATAAGGCTTGTAGCTGACAAGTATTGCATGAGCGTGCTGCTGAGAAAAAATCTATCGCCGAAAATCAGGGCGGGCAGTACGCCGGCGCTCTGGTTAAGCTGCTGTCCCTGACCGGGATGTTCGCGAGCCAGATTTTCGACAAGCAGTTCACGCAGTCGTTCACGTAGCAGCCAACTTGCTTCCGGGGAGCCGCTGAGACGCACATCGCCTTTTTCTCCGCGCAGAGAGGCGCGCCAGAACACTCCACGCATGCGCCACACGGCGCCGATGTCGCTCACTCCGGGATTCGCGAATCCTTTTGCGTTCTGGATGCGAAGACTGGCTTCCAGCGTCTGGCCTATGACGGGACGCAGGACTGGGTGCTCCCAGTTCAACACGACGAGCCCCTCCAGGGGTGGGCCTTCCTCAGGCTGCACATCGCGCAACATAATGCGCAAACGGGCATCCGGGAGTCCCTGTGTATCATGGATTAGCCCCGTGATGCGCACTGCCTTGCCTTCGCTCCAGGCGCTTGTGAGCCAGACGGGAGTTGAGGGCACGGTTGGCAAGGCAAGGCGGGCAATGACGGCTCCGGCGGTAAAACACCACAGCACCAGGGCCACACGGGCAAACCGCCATGCGCGGGAAGCGGAATCTTCCGCCACGCTTGTCAGAACAGCAGGGCCAATCAGGCGTGCGTCCGTAAAGATCAAAATACCCAGCCCAGCCATAGCTGGCAGGGGGTAAAGCAGAGTAAGCAGGCCTCCCAGCCAGCCGAACACGCAGGTTTGCCAGAATAAAGGCGCTTGGAGTGGCGGCGCGGAGGAGGGCATAGGGCGTTTCGGGTATGCTGCGTTCAGGTGCTTTGACTGTTGTTGTGATGGTATATACGGAACAGCTTGCCCTATTCTTTTTTCCGGCGGATGCGCGCGCCCACTGCGGCGAGTTTGGTTTCAATCCTTTCGTAGCCGCGATCCAGATGATAAATGCGCTGTACCTGCGTTGTGCCTTTGGCTGCAAGGCCGGCAAGAACAAGTGAGGCGCTGGCGCGTAAATCCGAAGCCATCACGGGCGCGCCGATGAGTTGACCAACGCCGCGCACTATGGCCGAATGCCCGGAAAGCCGAATATCAGCGCCCATTCGCGCAAGCTCCTGTACATGCATGAAGCGGTTTTCAACAATGCTTTCTTCCACCACACTGGACCCCTCAGCCAAGCACATGAGCGCCATGACTTGGGCTTGCATGTCCGTGGGGAAACCGGGATAGGGCTGGGTGCGGACATCGGCGCCACGCAACGAACCGTTGCGGCGGCGCGCCAGCAGTCCTTCCTTGGTGTTTTCAAAGTGCATGCCCATGGCGCTGAGTTTTACGAGCAAGGCATCAAGTTCCTCCGATGGGCAGTTCTGTAACACCAATTCGCCATCTGTGATGCCCGCCGCTACAATAAAGGTGCCTGCTTCAATCCGGTCAGGCATGATGGGATAGGAACAGCCTCCCAAACTGGACACGCCGCTGACGTGGACGATGCTGGCGCCATGCCCGGAAATTTTGGCGCCGCAATGGATAAGAAAATTGGCCAAATCCACTACTTCCGGTTCCTTGGCTGCATTTTCCAGAATACTGTCACCTTCGGCCAGACAGGCGGCCATCAGCAGGTTTTCCGTGCCGCCCACGGTGGGGAAGTCAAAAATGATGTGAGCGCCTTTAAGCTTGCGACAGCGTCCGATGATGTATCCTTCTTCAAGCTCAAAGCGTGCGCCCATTTTTTCAAGACCGGACAGGTGCAAGTTAACGGGACGCGCGCCGATGGCGCATCCGCCGGGCATGGCTACCCGGGCTTCGCCAAGACGGGCCAGCAAAGGACCGAGGCAGAGCACGGAGGCGCGCATGGTTTTGACGAGTTCATACGGAGCTTCCGGGGACAATGTACATGGAGTCATGGAGACGACATTGTTGTCGAAGTCCGCGGGACAACCGAGAATGCTGAGCAGTTTTAACGTGGTATGGATATCCCTGAGCATGGGAACATTTGTGAAGGTAGTCGGTTCCGAGAGTAAAATGGAGGCGAAAAGAATGGGCAGGGCTGCGTTTTTTGAACCGCTGATGGTAACCTGCCCGGTCAGAGGAACCCCACCCTCAATGACAAGTTTATCCATCCGCATTTTTCCTTTTAGAAAGACTTTAAATTTTTATTTGAAATCGTTGAGACCTAATGAATGAAGCTACATTATTGTTACCATATTTTTTAGAAATACTCTAGCGAAAATATGAAGAATTATCCTCCGCAGATGAAGGGACTCAAATGCACTTGGCATTCGGGCGTGAGAATTGAGACAGGCCGGGCGAGAGCGCCGTTGACAAAGGCGAGCATTACGTCTTCGATTTTGATGTCGAGTTTGTTCAGTAAATCCTGGAGACTTGCGCCCTGGGGCAGGGTGACGGGAGTTCCGTCAAGCGCTTGTTCGGAAAGCTTGCCCAGAGTTTTGACATATACAGTCATCATATCTGTATCTGAAGGTCTTGCCGGACTATGCCCGGCAAGACCTTTATCCAGGGTTAGGCTGCCAGTAGCCAGCCGAGATTCAATGAGTACAGCTTAGCTTTGCGGGGTACGCCGTTTTCGTCCCAGTTCATCATTTCATAATACAGGGCAAGCGCGGCCTGGAATTCTTTCTGATCAAAGAATTTGCCCTGGAGAGGCCCGGCGGGCATGGCTTTGTGCATGCGCTCGAAAAGGCAGTCGTTCTTTTTGTCAAAACCTTCGCGGACGTTGAACATACGGGCGAGTACAATGGAGCGTTCTCCGCCCATCAGCAGTTCATACAGG
>JAIRVN010000017.1 GCA_031253875.1 Deltaproteobacteria bacterium
CAACAAGGAACTGACCCTGGACAACAACTGGGCGGAGAATATCAAGGATATCCCCGTGATCATCGGCGTGCTTGAGACCGATGAAGTGCAGATCAACGTTAACGGCTCGCTCACCGAGAACGACACGGCCGGCGTCGGCATTGAGCTCCAGCAACCGAAGGACGGCACGAACGAAATCATCACCGAGACGGAATTCACGGTCACGCAGGAGGGCAACTGGCAGGAAGGCGATGTCATGGGCACCTTCTGGTATGACGGCAAGGCCTATGAGGTTGTCGTGGGCGAGGACGGCAAGGGCCATGTGAACATCCCCTTCGGCGACAAGGGCTATGATCCCAATGCCGACTTCACGTTCTCGGCAACGGACAAGGACGGCAATTCCACCCACAACAGCAACTCCGTCCATATTGACACCGACAGCACGGTGCAGGATGTGCGTTCGGGCGAAGAAGGCAACTTCAAGGGCAGCATTACCATTGATGTGATCGCCGTTGCCGACGCGCCCTCGAACGTGGCCGGAACCAGCGACGTGGACGAGGTCCACGCCGGGGACAAGATCACGATTACCGTGACCGCGACCTTCGACGACACTGACGGCTCCGAACGGCATTATGTGCTGGTGGAAGCCAAAGATGGCTGGACCTGCAACGGTCCCCATGACGTGTGGACCGGCCCTGACGGCAAGAACTACTTCCGCGTGAAAGTGGACGGCACAGAGCGGGAAGTGTCAGAGGAAATCTCGCTGAATCCGCCGAAGGAACACGA
The DNA here is from genome assembly GCA_031253875.1 of Deltaproteobacteria bacterium. Taxonomy (GTDB): domain Bacteria; phylum Desulfobacterota; class Desulfovibrionia; order Desulfovibrionales; family Desulfovibrionaceae; genus WRKB01. Next base: position 766 of record JAIRVN010000017.1, read on the forward strand.
CGGGAAGAACTACGAGGCAAAGCTCTCGGTGGGCGGCCTGGCTGAAGAAAAGGCCACGGGCAGCATCAACGACACCGGCTTCACCCCCGGCGGCGAAGTTTCCGTGACAGTGACTAACGAGGCTCCGGTTCTGGCGGCGATCGATCCCGCGGAAGTGGATAAGGGCGCCAGCATCGGCGGTGTCTTCGTGGGGACGGATGCGGATGAAGACGATATTCTGACCTACAGCGTAGCCGACGCGGTCGCCGACAGCAGCCGGGAAGGCTTTGACTGCAAGGTGGCCGGCAAGTACGGCGACCTGTATTACAACAGCCAGACCGGCGCATACGAATACGTGGCTGACAGAGCCGAGTCTCTGGCCAAGGGCGAAAAGGTCGATGACTCGTTCGTCGTCACGGTGAAGGATAACCACGGCGCCACGGGTGAGAACAGCCTGCAAGTCACCCTCACCGGCGCCAACAACGCCCCGACCCTGGAAGCCATGATCGCGGACGTGGATACGGGCGCCAGCATCGGTGGCTACTTTGAGGGGCATGATGCGGATGCCGGCGATATCCTGACCTACAGCGTAACCGGCGCGCTTGCCGACGACAGCCGGGACGGCTTTGATCACAAGGTGGCGGGCGAGTACGGCGACCTGTACTACAACAGCCAGACCGGCGCATACGAATACGTGGCCGACAGAGCCGAGTCTCTGGCCCAGGACGTACAGGCCGATGAATCGTTCAACATCACGGTGACGGATAACGATGGCGCCACGGGCGAGAACAGTCTGCAAATCACCCTCACCGGCGCCCAGTCCGACAGCGTCACCGGCGCCAGCAATCCCATCAGCCTTGCGCTGGTCAGCACGGTGAGCGGCCAAGCCTCCATCGGCGAAGCAACAGCCGCGGCCGCGGCTACCGAGGGCAGCTCGGCCACCCTGACGGTACACGGCGTCGATCTCAACGTGGTTGAAGGGAATGCGCTGAGTTTCACCCTGGAACTGAAGGGCGACAGCGGCGAAGCCATGACGGCGGCCTTGCCCATCACGGCAACCTTCGCGGTGACCGAAGGCGGCATCTTCCTGTTCCTGGACAGCGACACAGCCGCCGAGGTGCAGAAAGGCATAGGCTATACGGATGCCAACGGGCTGAGCTGGACCTATTATTATGACAAGGACACCCAGGAAGGCGCATACCACTTTGCCGCCGTCCTGCCCGCCGGGCAGTCCAGCGCGGCTATCTCCATCTCGACCATGGACACCGCCATCAGCAATGAAACCGGGTCCCTGTCCGGCGCCCTGAAATTGCTGGGCGTCAACAGCAACGGCCTGAACGTCACGGCCGGGGAAAATCAGCAGCTCACGGCGATCGTGCGCGACGATGCCTCCGAACACCGGGACGGTCCATCCTTTAACGTGGAATACCTCGGGGGCGATGTGGTCGAAGGCCAGTCCGCCGAGTTCACCATTCACCCCAACCCGCAGGCAGACTTTGCAACGGTGCAGCAGCCCGAGGGCATTGAGCTGACCTTCACGATCAGCGGCTCTTCCTTTGACGGCAGGGTGAGCGTAAGCTCCGGCGCCCATGACTATGAGGTCAGAGAGACAGCGCCCGGCAGCGGCGAGTACGCGATCACGCTGCCGCAGGGCACGGATTTGACGCAGGCCCTGACCGTGATCGCGGGCACCCGGCCCGACAACGTGATCGGTACCGTGAACGCAACCATCAGCCTTGCGCTGCTCGAATCGAAGGGCGGCGAATCCGATGTCATGGCCTACAGGAACGAGGCGACAGCCATGGTTACCGAAGGCAGCAGCGCTCACCTGGAAGTGCGCGGCCTGGACGGCAGCAAGGTGGTGGAAGGGAAGGACCTGGAATTCACCCTGCAACTGGTGAATCAGAACGATGGGGCCGCCATGACGGCCACCCAGGCCGTTACGGCGATCTTCACGGTACAGGTGAACGACATCAGCCACTTCCTGGACAGCGGCACGGTCGACGCTCTGAAGAACGGCGAGCCGTGCGCGACCAGCGGGCTGATCTGGACCTATAACGACAGCCTCAGCTCATACCAGGTCGCCGCTACCCTGCCCGACGGCTTTGACCGTGCGGTCTTCAAGATTCCGACCATTGACGGCTCCGACAATGTCGTCGGCTCTTCGACCTTTGCCAAACTGACGCTGATCGGCCTTGCGGAAAGCGACTTGCCCATCAGCTCCGTGCCTGATCAAATGGTTTCCCCCTTCAGCGTGGAGTTGCTGGACAGCGCGTATGCGATGGTCGGCAATTACGGCCTGAATCCGGATGACTATATGGGCGCGTCCCTGCACTTCGGCGCCGAAGGCAACGACGTTCTCCATGCCACCGGCGAGAGCAACCTCTTCCTGTGGAAGGCAGGCGACCTGGGCGGCGACGACGTCATCCACGGCTTCAACCTCGGCGCCGACGTCATCGGCTTCCAGGATGTCCTGGGCGTCACCTCAGAGACCAGCCTTGATACGCTGCTGCAAGCCGGCCACTTCCAGTTCGGCTTCCCGGACGAGAACGACGTTGTGCATAGCGCCACGGTGAGCGTTGCGCACGGAAACGGCATCCTTGAAGCGACCTTCCTGGACACCAACCAGCTCGTGCTGACCCTCAGGGACAGCGGAGGCGCGAATGTGCAGACCGTAACGGTGAATCCCGCCGACGAATCTGTCAAGTTCTGGGATAGCTCCGTCGCCGCCGGCGGATTGGATGAAGCCAAGGCCAAGGCGATCCTGGTGCATATGATCTCGGAAGGCGTCGCCTGAGCAGGACTGCGCTCCAAGGAAATAACGCAGAGACACACGCCGCCCCCGCTGTTTCCGGTTATCGCCGGAAACAGCGGGGGCACATCCGTAATTACATGCCCGCCGCTTGCCTTGCCTCCTTCCGGCATGCTTATGCTTCTGTGAAAAGGAGCACACAGCATGCCCATCCATCTTGCCGACATCCGGGCCTTTCTGAACCGTCCGGGCATTGAGGGTCCGCAGCAACTCGACGGCTACATCCCCTGCCGCATGAAGACCGGCGGCAGCGCCAACTACCGGGGGCCGTCAAGCGGCCCTCCCGGCGACTTCGAGGCCATGGGCGTCTCCGGCGTGACCATCGCCACGGGCGTTGACCTCGGCCAGACGGACGCCGACACCCTGCAGCGGGGCGGACTCTGCTCCGGCATTGCCGACATGCTCCGCCCGTATTTCGGACTGCGCCGGGATGCGGCCATCCGCAAACTGCACGACCTGCCCCTGCGCGTATCCCCGGATACGGCGCACGAACTGGACCGGGTGACGCACGGCATCCACGCCGGGCGCATCAGCGCGCGCTATGACGGCGCGCATCCCGCAACCCCCTTCGCCGGTTTGCCCCCACAGGCGCAGGCGGCCATCTTTTCCCTCCTGTACCAGCGCGGCACGGGCGTGACCGGCAAGTGTCCCAACACCTGGGCGGCCCTGGTGGCCGGGGATTGGCGGGACGCGGCGGCGCGCCTGTGCAACGCCTCTCTGTGGGAGGGCTACCAGGGACGCAGAGCGCTTGAGGGCAGGCTGCTCAAGGAGATTGTATGAGCGTATTTGCAGGCATTCCCATTGTAGGCGGCCTCATCGGCAGGGTCTTCGACCGGCTGCTGCCCGACAAGGCCAAGATCAACGAGGCGCAAAGCCGCATCAACGAAAGCGAGGTCCAGGGCGGGCCTGCCTCGGTCCTGCGCCTGTGGCGCGGCTTCGTCGGCTGGACGCTCGGCCTGTGCCTGGCCTGGGAACTGGCATGCCGGCCGGTCATCGCCACCTATTGGCCGGAAGCGCTGCTGCCGCCGTCCATGCTCAAGGAAGTGCTCACCCTCCTGCTCGGCATGCTGGGCTTGGCGTGATGAACGCTTTTCAGCGCGAAATGGTGGAGCGCCTTACGCGCATCGAGACGCAGCTTACCGAACGCTGCGCCGCGTGCATGGCCGGCAGGGACGAACACGAAACGCGCATTGCCGCCCTGGAAGCGGTGGAACAGCGACGCAGGGGAGGCCTGGCCCTGATGGGCGCGATGCTCTCCGCCGCCGGGCTGCTCGGCGGGCTGGCGGCGAAGTTCTGGCCGTGGGGCCAGTAGCGTGGTCAAAAACCCGTCAACTACCCCGCTTTTTTCGCCAATAAACTCTAGATTTTATTTAATATGGCAATATACATCATAAAATGTCACTTGGCACAGTACTTGCTTAACATAGGGCACAGCTTAACCACCCATAAGGAGGTGTCCCATGTCTTTGGTCATCAACCACAACTTGGCAGCAATGAACGCCGCCAGAAACCTGAACCAGCACTACGGCAGGCTGGCAACATCCACGCAGCGCCTGTCTTCCGGCCTGCGGGTCAACTCCGCGGCGGACGATGCCGCCGGCCTGGCAATCCGCGAACTGCAGCGGGCGGAAATCGCCACCCTGCGGCAGGGCTCGCGCAACGCGGCAGACGCCATTTCTCTCATCCAGACGGCGGACGGCGCTTTGCAGGTGATCGACGAAAAACTGATCCGCATGAAAGAACTGGCGGAACAGGCGGCCACCGGCACCTACGACTCGACGCAGCGTTTGATGATCGAGTCGGAATACCAGGCCATGGCGTCGGAAATCACCCGTATCGCCAACGCCACGGCTTTCAACGGCGTCAAGCTTCTCAACGGCACCCTGTCGGGCGCGCACGACGGAAGCGGCCTGCAGGCCAAGGGCGAGTTGAAAATCCACTTCGGCTCCGGCAACCATTCGGCGGAAGACTACTATTACATTTCCGTCGGCAACGCCACGGCTTCCGCCCTGGGCCTCGGCAACCAATCAGATGAGACCTGCGGTTTCTCCATATCCACGCAGGACGCCGCCCAATGCGCTCTGGACGCCATCAATCTGGCCATTGTTTCAAAGGATAAAATCCGCGCGGCCCTCGGCGCGCTCCAAAACCGCCTGGAAAACACGATCACCAATCTGAACATCCAGGCTGAAAACCTGCAGGCAGCGGAATCCCGCATCTCCGACGTCGACGTGGCGACGGAAATGACGGAATTCGTGCGCAACCAGATCCTGACCCAGGCTGCTGTTGCCATGCTCGCGCAGGCCAACTCGCTGCCAAGAATGGCCATGAACCTCATCGGAGGCTAAGCCGTTCTCCTTCAAGCTGTGGCAGACCAAAGACGGGAGGTCCGGGGGGGCTTGTCTCCTCCGGGCCGGGTCTGGGCGGCAGTGCCGTCAGTTTGCCGTGGTACTTCGTCCGACTTCGTTTTTTGCTCCGGTCATGGATCATAAGAGTCCACTCCCGTCACAAAACACTCGCCTTCCTCGCCTGACGGCAAACCTCCATCACTGCCGAAAACTGCCACTACCGGAAACTGCCCGTAACTTCACTCGGGCGTAGCGTGCAAAGCCAGCAAGGCGATGCGGGCTGCTTCCTGTTCCGCGCGTTTGAGGCTGGGCCCCAGGGCGACAAAGATCCGGCCGTCGGGCAAACGCGCGCATACCTCGAAAAGCTTGGCGTGTTCCGGCCCGTGACTGGCATTGAGCGTGTACGTCGGCCGTTCGCGGTATTTTTGCTGGATGATTTCCTGAAGCTGCGTCTTGAAATCTTTCCGGAACTCCCGGCTCAAGGTCCGGGGCCAACGTCCGGCAAAAAGACGCCGTACAAGCTCCCGCACAGGCGCAACTCCGCCGTCTTCATACACAGCCCCCAGCACCGCCTCCAAGGCGTCCCCCAGCAGGACGTCACGCGCGCGTCCCCCCTGGTTCTCCTCTCCCCTGCCCAGACGCAGATGATCATCAAGGCCGATTGCACGCGCCAGGTCCGCCAAAAAAACCGCGTTTACCAACTGTGAACGCACGCGGGTCAGATCGCCTTCCCGGGCATCGGGAAAACGGGCAAACAGCTCGCTTGATATGCACAGCGACAACACCGCGTCGCCGAGAAACTCCAGACGCTCGTTATGCGTGCCGCCGCCATCCGTTTCATTGGCGAAAGAACTGTGCGTCACCGCCGCGGCAAGCAGGCCCGCATCCTGGAACACGTAGCCGAGCGCCCGCTCCAGGCGCGCCAATTCCAGTCCCTTGTCCGCCATATCACAATTCCCGGTACGAAATATCGGCACACCAGGCGATTCCTTTCACTTCGCTATTCCCAAAAACACGGCCAGGCAACGCTCGATCTCCACCATTGTATCCGCGTCGATGCGCCCAAAAGCTGGACCTGTCTTGTCGCGTTTCACCGTCATGACCTTGTCCACCATCACTTGTGAAGGCTTCTGCAAGCCATTCTCCGCGTTCGGCTGCACGGTGATGCGCAGTAAAGGCGCGGCAACAAGCGTACTGGTAAGGGGCAGTATCGTCACGCTTGTGTGTTCGCTGAATTGGTTGGCTTGAATTACCAGGGCGGGCCTTGGCTTGCCAAAGTCGCCTTGCATGGCGATGGTCACGATGTCGCCGCGCATTACGCCATCCACCCTTCCACGTCTGCCAGGGCTTCATCCATGAACTGCCGTATTGACGTATCGGCCATATCCGCCTGAGACGCTAACCGGCACTGGCGTTGGCACTCCTCCGCGAAATCGCGGCGGCGAGTGTCCGGCACCCAGATTTGCACCGGGCGCAGTCCCGCCATACGCAGCGCGTTGCGGTATTTTTGAACTCGTTCATTCACATGCGTGGTTCCCATGCGAGGCTCCTGTTGCATTGCCTGCCATGTTACATGTAACAAAAAATACTGTCAACCGCCTTGACCGTGCCATGCGCGTTTCCTTACTGTCCTGCACTGAGGCATTGCCCCACCGACATGTTGAGAAGGCCGTGTATTTGCTTTATTTCTTTTTGAACTTCCTGCATTTCCGCGAGCAGATCCGGGTAGCTGAAGCGTGTGAAACGCCCGTCCAGGTACAGGATTTCGCCGTCCACCATAGTCATGCGCACTTCCATGCCCGTGGCCGCATAGACTGCATGCGACACGGGCGCGTACATCGGCTGCAGATTGGGAGAATCCAGATCAAGGGCGATAATGTCCGCCGGCCGTCCTGCCGCCAGCGCGCCAAGCCGGGGATCGCCCAGGGCGCTTGCGCCGCCGGTGGTGGCTGCCGCAAAGATGTGTTCGGCGGGACACAGGGAGGGATCCCCTCCTACCGCCTTGTGCAGCAGGGCGGCTCTGCCCATTTCCGTGAACATGTTCAGCCTGTTGTTGGCCGCCGCGCCGTCCGTGCCCAGGGCAAGGCGTATGCCGCGCTCCAGCATGGCGGGCACGCGCGTCACGCCCGAAGCGAGCTTCATGTTGGAAGACGGGTTGTGGACAACGCAGACGCCGCTTTGCGCCAGAATATCCAGTTCCTCTTCGGAGGCATCCACCACGTGGGCCAGGCTGGTGCACGGGGTCAGCAGACCGAGATCGCGGCAATAGGGGATGGGGCGTTTGCCGTGCATTTTCAGACAGCTCGCGCTCTCTGCCGCGCTTTCCGCCAAGTGCATGTGCAGGGGAAGGTCGAGTTCCGCAGCAAGCGCCACGCAGGCGCGCAGGATTTCGGGAGTGGTGGTGTAGACCGCGTGCGGCATGACGGCAATGCGGACACGGGGATGCCGCCTCCAGCGGGCGGCTTGTTCCCGCACCAGATCCGGCGCTGCTTCCGGCCTGGGAACGCCCTGCGTTGGGAAGGCGAACAGCCCTTCGCCGGCCAGACCGCGCAGGCCTGCCACGTCGGCCGCGCGGCAAACCTCGTCTTCCATAAGATACATATCCTGAAATGCGCTTGTGCCGGTGCGGATCATTTCCGCGCATCCCAGGAGCGCTCCCAGATGCACAAGACGCCCGGTCAAGCGTTGTTCCAGGGGGAAGATGTGGCCGTTGAGCCATTCCATAAGCGGCAGATCGTCGGCGAGACCCCGGAAGATCGTCATGGAAGCGTGGGCATGCGCATTGATCAGCCCCGGCAGGAGCAGGACGTTCCCGAGATCCAGTTCCCTGCGGGCCTGCCATTGCCGGGTCAGCGCGCTTTTGGCGCCCAGGGCGCTTATGATGCCGTCCGTAACGGCAACGGCGCCGTCTGCAAGCGTATGGATCGCGCCATCCTCGGCTCGGCAGAGGATATGGGCGGCGTATAGCGCGAGATCGCAGGAGCTTGGCATACATTTTCTCCATCTTCGCAAAAAATGCTTGTCGCTCCAGATGGATAGCACAGATGCTGCATGTTCTGCAAGATAAAGAACGGCTTGCCGTTTTCTCCTGTCGAAACATGGTAAACTTCGGCATGATCAGGAGATATTTTTTTGAAAAAAAATGTTGTCTATGTATGAAATAATGAGATTTTGCGATATTTTCAAAAAGTGCCATGTGGAAAATTTGCCTGGAAGCCTGTGGATTTTTCCGTGCGGCATGCTGAAAATCCTGTACTGGCAAGGGGCTATACAAACGATGGCAAGTTCACGCTTCGCAAAAAAATATTTTATATTATACCATGTTAAACAAACAAAGCCATTGGCGCAGCCCACAAGGGTCTCGCATGCGAAACCGGGAATTTCCGGTGCTGAAAAAAATATCGCTTTGGGGTAGTACTCGTACCCATGAACGCTGATTGGCCTGCAATAGCAAAAAATCTTCAAAAAACGCTTGAACCTGGTATTTTTAAAGTCTGGATCGCCCCTTTGGACGGGGAAATCCGGGACGCTTCCGTATGCCTGCATGCGCCGAACGATTTTGTGGCGAACTGGGTGCGCGATCGTCTTGCCGCCGTCATTTGCGAGGCAGCGGCCGCTGTGCTGGGGCTCACGCCCGATGCGGTATCCCTGGTCGTCCGTTCGGCAAACACGGCGCCTGTGCCGCGCATCGTGAGCCCTGTCGAAACCGCCGCGCGTCCTCAGCCCGAGCAGGGGATGCTGATCAGCCCGGAATATCCCGAACCCAAGTGGCGCTTTTCTTTCGAGGATTTTGTCGTCGGCCCGAGCAATGAAATGGCGTATGCGGCGGCCAAGGGCCTGTGCGCCGACCTGGCCGACGCGGGAACGCTTTTTGTCAGTGCCGGCTCCGGGCTCGGCAAAACCCATCTTGTCCAGGCGGTGGGGAAATGTCTGAGCGAAGGGAAGATGGGAACGCGGCACAAGATATCGTACCTTACTGCGGAGGAGTTCGCCTCCTGTTTCGTGATCGCGCTGAAAGCGCGCGATGTGGAAGGCTTTAAGGCCCGTCTGCGGCAAAGCGATGTGCTTTTGTTGGAGGATGTGCATTTTTTGCAGAACAAGGGAAAAATGCAGGAAGAAGCCCTGTCGCTGATTAAAAGCCTGCAGTCCAAGGGCAGCAGGCTGGTGCTGACAAGTTCCTTCGCGCCCCGCGAACTGCACCACATGGATTGCCAGCTTGTCTCCCTGTGCTGCGCGGGTTTGCTGGCCCACATGGCCAGCCCCACCCTGGAAACCCGGCGTTGCATTCTCCGCGAGAAGGCGCGCGCGCACCAGGCGCTTCTGCCGGAACCCGTCTCCGAATTGCTGGCAACACGCATTACCAGTAACGTGCGCCAACTGGAAAGCTGCCTGAACAACCTGATTTTCATGGCGCGCCTGCTCAACCGCCAGATTTGCCTGGAAATGGCCCTGGAAATGATCGGCCAGTATGCGGAAGCGCACAACGGACTGGATATGGCCGCCATTATCCGCCTGGTCTGCGACAGTTTCAAGCTTTCCGAAGCTCAGCTTGCTTCGCGCAGCCGCAGGAGCGAATACGTGCAGGCCAGGAACACCGTGTATTACCTGGCCCGCAAACACACGCAGCTTTCTTTGCAGGACATAGGCGACCTGTTTCATCGCCGCCATTCCAGCGTCATCAAGGGGATCAGCTCGTTGGAGCGTGAAATGCAGCGGGAGTCGACGCTTGGACGCCAGTTGGCCCATACCGTGGCGCTTGTGGAACGCAACGCCGGGGTATAGAGGCAGCGAAAACGTCCAGGGAGCATTGAAGCTGAGTCTTATAAAAAAAAGCGAAGCAAAACAGACGGGATTTTTGTATAGCAGGGTGTTACTATGCAGATTTCCGACTTATGCCGGCTTGCTTTTGCTCTCTCCGGAGCCGCGACAATGGCTATCCGGGGCATATATTCAGTTTGTCCGATACCCAGGAAATACTATAGGAGTTCAGCCTATAGCGGAAAAAGAAATCAGCGGGAATTTGCCCAC
>JAIRVN010000075.1 GCA_031253875.1 Deltaproteobacteria bacterium
GCCAATGCTATCGGCGCCAAGGTGACCGCAGGCGAACAAATCGGAACTGTCGGCCGAACCGGCAGAACGACAGGCGCGCACCTGCACTTTGAGACTCTCGTGAACGGCAGGCCGGTCAATCCGATGACGGCCGAAATATGGCAACAGACTCCCGAACAACTGGCGGCGAAGCGTGGTACATACGTATCCGGGCTGCGCACCGCCTCCAAGCGCTTCTGGTAGCGCATATCTTCGTTTTTACGCAGCGTATAAAGCTTCTATGCCGGCGCGGAACGCCGCAAAGCGTCCCCGCAGAATGGCCTCGCGCGCACCGGACGTCATGGCTAAAAAATAGCTCAGGTTATGGAGCGAATTGAGCCTGTACGCCAGCAATTCGTGCGTGGCATACAGGTGGCGCAAGTACGCACGGCTGAAAGTACGGCATGTATAACACGGGCACGCGGGATCCAGCGGGCTGTCGTCCTCGGCATATTCCTTGCGCCTGATGTTCACCTTGCCCAGCGAGGTGTACAAGGTGCCGTTACGCGCGTTGCGCGTGGGCAACACGCAGTCGAACATGTCGATTCCGGCGGCGATGCCGTGCATGATATCCAGCGGCGTGCCCACACCCATGAGATAACGCGGCTTGTCCGCCGGGAGCAGAGGGGCGCAATAGTCCATGAATTCATGCATCTCGTTCTTGCTTTCCCCTACGGAAAGGCCGCCGACGGCAAATCCGTCGAAGTCGTGCCCGGTCAGTTGTTCAATGGAACGAGCGCGCAAATCTTTGAAAAAACCGCCCTGCGTGATGGCAAAAAGCATCTTGTCCGCCGCGCCCGCCGGATGGGCCTTGCGCGAACGTATCGCCCACCGCGTGGTGCGTTCCAGGGATTGCTCGGTATAGGCGTAGTCCGTGCCGTAGGCTACACACTCGTCCAGCACCATCATGATGTCGGAGCCGAGCGCCCGTTGTATTTCGACAGCCTTTTCCGGCGTAAAGAGATGTTTGGAACCGTCCAGGTGCGAACGAAACTCCACCCCTTCCTCCAAAATCGTGCGCAGGCCGCTCAGGCTGAACACCTGGAAACCGCCGCTGTCGGTCAGGATGGGTTTGTGCCAAGCCATAAAGGCATGCAGACCGCCCCGCCGCTGCACCAGCTCGTGACCGGGGCGCAGATAGAGATGATAGGTATTGGCAAGAACGATGTGTGCGCCTATGGCTTCCAGATCGTCCGGAGCAACGGCTTTGACCGTGGCGCCCGTGCCCACGGGCATAAAGATCGGGGTCGGCGCCACGCCGTGCGCTGTGTGCAGCAACGCGGCGCGCGCCGCGCCATCCACGGCTGTAATGGAAAAATATCCGGGTCTGTGCATGCGGCGCACTGTAGCCTTGGAAGGCGCTTTTGGGAAGTCACTTGTGAGGAGGGATGTCCGCCATGAACACGTTCAGCGCAAGCCCGTGCCGGGTCCGTATCCATCTGGATCGCATCCAGCGCAATTGTAAACGGATAGGTCCGGCGGAACGGCTTATCGCTGTTGTCAAGTCCGATGCTTACGGCCACGGACTGTTGCCGGTCACCCACGCCCTGGCCCAATGCGGAGCGCAATCCTTCGCCGTAGGTACCGTATCCGAGGCACTGGCCCTGCGCGCGGCGGGGTTCGGCTGTACCGCGAACGGCGGCGCTTTTTGTCTCGCTTTGCTCGGCGCCCCCACGCCCGAAGAAATGGCGCAGGCGGCCGCAGCGGACATCGTGCCCCTTGTGCATGATCAACGCAGTCTGGAACTGGCTGCCGCGCACGGCAGTCCGGGGCGTCCGTTGCACATCGCCGTGAAGTGGGACACCGGCATGACCCGCCTGGGTTTCGCTCCCGAGGAGACGCCTGCCTTGATCGAATATCTGCGTTCCCGTCCGAACCTGAAACCGCTGCTGTGCGTCTCGCACCTCGCCGCTGCCGATACGCCCGAACAAGACGCCTACACACACCGGCAAATACAAACCTTCCAAGCCATTGCACAGCAAATGCGCTGCTTTCCCGGTCTGCGCGCCACGCTGGCCAACTCCGCCGCTGCTCTCGGCCATCCCCTGGCGGCTTTCGACCTGACCCGCCCCGGCATTGCCCTCTACGGCGGCAACCCTTTTCACGGTACACGCCGCGTTACAATCGGCGCAGAGCTGGAATGCGCCATGGACGTAGGCGCGCCTGTCCTGCAAATCCGACGGATCCGGGCCGGTGAGAGCGTGGGCTATGGCCGGACCGTCACAGCACCGCACGATATGTCCATAGGCATCATCGGCATCGGCTACGCCGACGGCTATGCCCGGGCCTTCTCAAACCACGGGCAGTTCGTGGTGCATGGCGAACGCGCCGCCGTGCTTGGCCGGGTGTGCATGGGCATGCTGTGTATAGACCTCGGTTCAGCGACGGAGGCGCAACCCGGCGATACGGCCTGGCTGCTCGGCGGCCCTGGGCCCAACACCGTCGCCATCCACGAACTTGCGGACGCCTGGGGCACCATCAGCTACGAAGTTTTTTGCCTGTTAGGGCGCAATGCGCGCAGTTATTGACGAAGCGGGGTTGCTCAATCTCTGAGCGCGCGTTCCAGATGATCCAGCCATATCCGGATAAAACCCGGGTATTCCGCGCTGCCTTTCAACACTGGCGTACAGGCGATACCAGCCGCTTCGAAACAGGATTTCCAGGAACGTTCCTCGGCGCCGGCGAGATCGCGCAAGGCATGGCGGCCGATGACCGAAAGCAGGGGCAGCAGCCATACATGGCGGCTCCGGCGTTCACGCACTTCCGCGAGAATGCGCGGCTGTGACGAAGCATCGCTCATCGTGCCCACATAGACAAGGGGATCCCGTTGCCGCACGGCATGGGCCAAGGCCTCATAACGCCCTGTGGCCGGATGGCGGGTACCGTGACCCACCCAGACAACGGCCTCATGCTCTTTGCGTTCTGCAGGCAGATGGCGCAACAGGGCAGCGGCGGCGGCGATCACATCGTCATCGCTGTGCAGCAGAGGCGTTCCCACCCGGACAACGATGGATCGTTCCCGGCTCAAAGCCTGCGCTTCTCCCAATACCTCGCCATACTCCCGTCCGGGAATGCATTGCAGCGGCTGCACGGCCACATGACTGTAACGTTCAAAAGCCATTTTTTCGAGCGCTTTGCGTACGGAGTCGGTTTTTTTCCACTCCATCGCCAAACGCTCGCGCATCAACAGCGAAGTAAAGGCCCAACGCACGGCAAGGCCCGGAAAACGGGCGCGCACTTCCGTATCGAAAAGCTGCAAGGCGGATTCGCTTTGCCTGCCGCTGGCGCCAAAGGCCGCAAGAAGGATGCCCTGTTTCATGGGTACAGACTAAGCCATGCAATCATGCGGCGCAAGCTGTCGGCGCTGCCTGAACGCCTGAACATGCTCGTGTTGACCCTCAACAGGCAAGGCTGTAGGATACGGCATTGCGTCAAGAGAAGAAGGCGAGGCGTGTATGCATGTGTTTGTCACCGGCGGCTGTGGCTTTATAGGCGCCAACTTTGTCCGCTACCTTCTGGAGCGGGAACCGGGCTGTCGGCTGCTCAACCTGGATAAACTCACCTATGCGGGCAACCCGGCCAATCTGGCCGGGATGGAAAAGAGCGCTCCCGGACGCTACCGTTTCGTGCATGGCGATATCGGCGACAGCGGGCTTGTGGCCGCGCTGTTTGCCGAACAGACCTTTGACGCGGTGATCAACTTCGCGGCGGAGAGCCATGTCGATCGTTCCATTGTCGACCCCGCCCCCTTCATCACCACCAATGTGCTGGGAACGCAAGTGCTGCTCAGCGCGGCGCATGCGGCGGGCATTCCTCGCTTTGTGCATATTTCCACCGATGAGGTATACGGCAGCCTGGAACCGGACGATGCCGCCTTTACGGAAAGCAGCCCCCTCGCGCCCAACAGCCCCTATTCCGCGTCCAAAGCCGGAGCGGATCTTCTGGTGCGCGCCTTTCACGAAACATACGGCATGAACACGGTCATCACCCGCTGCTCGAACAATTACGGTCCCTACCAGTTTCCGGAAAAGCTCATTCC
>JAIRVN010000115.1 GCA_031253875.1 Deltaproteobacteria bacterium
TGAAGTGGCATTGATAATCGCTTCCGTACTTGCAACCGAGCATCATCACGCCGTCGTAGCCCTTGGACATCGCGTCGGATATCCAGATGGCGTTGAGCGAGCCCAGGCAGCGCACGGGAATGATGCGCACATAGGGGCTCCACGCGTTGCGGCGCGCGCCGGCCATGTCCAGAGCGGGATAGGCGTCGTTTTCGCAGGCCAGAATGAGCACGCGCGGGCCTTCGTTCTTCATGTCTTTGGGCACATGGACTTCGCGGATCATCGAGCCGATCTGGTCGATATTGTAGTTCGCAAAGGAGATGACGCGCTCGGGGCACGCGCCGAAGCAGGTTCCGCAACGGCGGCAACGCGCCGGGTTGGGCTTGGGCGTTCCCTTTTCGTCGTCGTCCAGGGCGCCGAAGGGGCATTCTTCCGTGCAGCGCTTACACTGGGTGCAGCGCACGAAATTGAAGACCGGGTGCGACATGTCGCCGGAACGCGGATGCACCGCCATGCCGCGGCCAGCGGACTCAATGCACTGGATAGCCTTCAAGGCCGCGCCCTGGGCGTCTTCCTCACAGGCGTCGAGCATCAGGGGCTGACGCACGCAGCCCGCGGCGTACACGCCGGTGCGGCGGCTCTCATACGGGAAGCAGATGTAGTTGGAATCGGTAAAACCGTCAAAGAGCTCCAGATCAGGAAAGTCCGGCCCCTGGCGGTACGCGAAGTTGACCACGAGATCTTTGGCCGTTGTGGGCACAATGCCCGTGGGCAGAACGACCATGTCCACTTCCAGGTCAAAATCCATACCCAGCAAAGTGCCGGCGCAGGACACGACGAGCGTCTCGCCCGCGCCTCTGGCGATGCCCGTCACTTCCGCCTTGGTCATCATAATGCCCAGCCGATCCTGCGCGGCCTTGTAATACCGTTCGTAAACGCCCTGCACTACCATGTGGTCGTACAGAATATAGGCTTGCGCGCCTTCGGCGCTGTCACAGACATAATTGGCCTGCTTAAGAGCCACCATGCTGGAAATCGCATTGGAGTAGCCAAGGTGTTTGATGTTTTCCAGGTCCGCCTTGACAAAGGGAGCGGGCTCGTCACTTGCCGCAGCAGTCTTGGGGGCTTCGGCGACTGCCGTTTCGGCAGCGGCGGCTTGTGCGGCTGCCTTGGCCTTGGCATCGTTCACGGCAAGGGAGGCATCAAGCACAAAGGCTACACGGCGGGCGCCCAGCTCGCCTTTTTTGGCGATCTGCTCAAATTCCGCGGAAGTGACCACGCCGGGCAGCGCGCCATAGCCCATGGGCGCCAGGAATGCGCCGCTCATGGGCTTCCAGCCGGTGGCCAGCACCACGGCGCCCACCTGGAGAGTGACATCGCCTTTATCGGTATGCAGCGTGGCGGTGAATTCGCCGGGCTGCCCTTCCAGGCGCGCCACGGAGGCGTGCGTGTACAGGGTAATGTTTTTGTCGGCCTGCAGCTTCACCAGCTTGCTTTCCAGGCCCACTTCCTGCGGGTCGTTGTACGGGAAGCCCAGCGGCGTGCTTTTGAACATCTGCGCGGCGTGGCCGCCGAGGGATTTCTCCTTTTCCACCAGCGCCACTTCATAGCCGTAGGCGGAAACACCGAGTGCCGCGCAAATACCGGTCCAACCGCCGCCGATGACCAGCACGCGCCTGACGGCTTCGCCGCTTTCAAGCTGTGCGGGCTCGATGGGGTTGGTTTTTTGCAGTTTGACCACGCCCATGTTGACATAGTCCTGGGCCATCAGGGTCAGAAGCGCCGGAGCCGCGCCGCTTGAAGAGGCCGCGCCGTCAGGGGCCTTGAAAGCCATGACGCACTGTTCGCGCAGGTTCACCCGCTCCATCTGTACATTCGGAAACTGATAGATGCTCCAGTCGGAACGGGGGCTAGGCCCGCAGACGAGCACACCGTCAAGGCCGTTGGCCTCAATATCGGCCTGAATGTCCGGCACGGCGTCGGCCAATACGGGATAGACCTTCACCACCGGGGTGAAAGCTCCCCATTTCTTGCCGACTCCTTCAGCCAGAGACGCAAGATCCAGGCCGCCACCAATATTCTGCTGATCGAAATACACACCAATCTTGGTGGCCATGTTACCTCCCTTTCACCGTTTGCACAGCTTTCATGGCGGCTGAGGTGCCGGACTGGGCGGAACGCATCACGTCCAGAGGCATACGGGCGCAACCCGCGGTAAAAATGCCCGCTTCCTCGCCACTGACGACAAAGCCGTCTTCATCCACCGCTACAGGCAGAGGCAGCTTTTCGCCGGCAAGCGTGGGCTGCATGCCCGTGGCAAGCACGGCCATATCGTATGTAAGCGTAAGTTTTTCGCCGCTCACAGCGTCTTCAGCCACCAGCACCACGTTGCCGGCGCTGTTTTCCGCAATTTCCGCCACTTTGCCTTTGACAAAACGCACGTTGGGAGCGGCCTTCACCTTTTCCAGCACATTCATGTAGCGGCCTGGAGTGCGCAGGTCGATGTAGAAAATGGTGATCTGGATGTCCGGATCCTGCTCGGAAAGATACAGGGCCTGCTTCAAGCTGGCCATGCAGCAGATGTAGGAGCAGAAATTCAGATGGTTTTGATCGCGCGAACCGGCGCACTGCACAAAGGCCACGCTGCGGGGGGCGCGCCCGTCGGAAGGACGTTTGACGATGCCCTGCGTGGGGCCGAAGGGCGAAGCCAGACGCTCAAGCTGCATATTGGATACGCAGTTCTTAATCGCGCCGGCGCCCAGATTGGCGAGCCTGGTCACATCATAGGGCTTCCAGCCGGTGGCGATCACGATGGCGCCCACGTCCAGGCTCAGCTCTTTGGCTTCTTCGTCCAGCAGACAGCCCCCGGCGTTGGCAAGTTTGATCTTGTCCTTTGTGCTCAACGCGGAAGGATCCAGCACATAGCGTCCGGGAAAGGCGAACGGCATGGAGCGGTACAAGGCTTTACGGTTCGCAAGGCCGAATTCGAACTCGTTCGGCGCTGCGCCTTCAAGCGTACTGGCCAGCAGCCCCAAATCCACGCTGTGCGGGACAGTATGGCGCGGCTGGACGTGTACTTTTGCCGTATACTTTCCCTTGGTCCCGGAGACGGACACAAGTTCCGCCTGGGTGAAAAATTTGATGCGAGGATTTTTCCTGATGCGCTGGAATTGAATTTCCAGACCGCAGGAGGGCGGACAGAGCTTGGGAAAATATTTGTTGAGTTGTGCCACCCGACCTCCGAGAAAGGGGGTCTTTTCGATGATGTACACGTCATAGCCCAATTCCGCCGCTTCAATGGCGGCGGTAAGGCCTGAAAAGCCGCCGCCCACGACGAGTATGGAGTTGGACATCTTGGATATCCTCCTGGTGTCTGAATGGCAAAAATGCCCTGGGGCATTTTGCGGTGTGCGCTGTACACAAGACAGCTTGTCCGGTCCACAGCGAGCATTTGCGCGTGGCGCGACGAACCCTTCTGATCCCGCTGCGGCACAAAGAAGGGGCAGGCCGAAAATTCCGGCCTGCCCTCTCAGTCATGCAGCCTAGGTGGGAATGATTTGGTAGTAAGGCTTCTTGAAGATCTTGGTTTCGCCGGTCTTCGGATCGTACTTGGAGTTCACGAAGCACTTCCACTTGTCGTCATCAAGACCCAGGAAGTCGGCCCTGTAGTAGAAGCCGGGATAACGGGACTCTTCACGGAAGTGGATGTGCTGCATGTGCAGGCGCACCGTCCACAGACGGTGGTAGTTTTCCCAGCAGCGCAGCAGTTCGTGCAGGTCACGGGCGGCCAGCTTCAGGGAGTCTTCCTCGATCATGCCAAGAAGGTTGAAGCCGGTGTCCAGCAGCGCCTGGGAGGTGGTGTAGTAGGTGCCCACCCCACCGCCGTATTCATCGGTGCACTTGACAAGCCGGATCATGAAGTTCTTCGGCGAGATGTAGTTGGGGTTCACCACGGGGTCGGTGGAAGCGGCTTTGCCTTCCTCGAAGTTGTAGTACGGACGGTAGATCAGCTTCTTCAGGTCATCGGCCTTTTCAGCGATGCTGGGCTTGAAACCCTTGTGATCCACGCACCAGCGCACCATCTGCTTGCCGACCATACGGCCTTCCGCATGCGAACCGGAGGAGAATTTGTGGCCGGAAGCGCCCACGCCGTCAGCGCAGGTGAACAGGCCTTCCACGGTGGTCATGCGGTTGTACACTTTGCCGTTGCTGGCTTTCACCTTGTAGTCGTCGGGCACCCAAGCCTCGTCCGGACCGGATACCCAAATGCCGCAGCAGCCGGAGTGGGAACCGAGCAGATAGGGTTCGGTCGGCATGATTTCCGAGCCGCGTTCTTCGGGCTGGATGTTCATGGCAGCCCACAGGTTGGCCTGGCCGATGCACATGTCGAGGAAGTCTTCCCAGGCTTCGGATTCAAGGTGTTGCTGCTGTTCTTCGTTCAGGGTGGCGAAGGTGGTCTGCAGGGCGGTCTTGGTGTCCATGTAGATGGGGCCGCGGCCTTCGCGCATTTCGCGCAGCATCATGTGGTTGCGCAGGCAGGTGGGGATGACGTGGCCCTTCGCATAGCCGCGTTCTTCGTAGGGCTTCAGCATGGCGGCGTTGGTGGCGCAATAGTCTTCACCCTTGGCGTTGGTGGCTTTTGCCTTGAAGAGCAGGAACCACGCGCCGACCGGGCCGTACCCGTCCTTGAAGCGGGCGGGAACGAAACGGTTTTCCATCATGGTCATTTCAGCGCCGACCTGAGAGCACATGGTATACGTGGAACCGGCGTTCCATACGGGATACCAGGCGCGTCCCAGACCTTCGCCGGTGGAGCGGGGGCGGTACACGTTCACGGCGCCGCCGGCCGCGCAGAGGATGGCGTTGGCGCGGAAGATATGCACTTCGTTGGCGCGCAGGTTGAAGCCCACGGCGCCGGCGATGCGGTTGGGGGTATTGGCGTCGAGCAGCAACTTCACGATGAAGATGCGCTCCATGAGTCTGGCTTCGCCCAGCGCATTCTTGGCGGCTTCAGCCACGATGCACTTGTAGGATTCGCCGTTGATCATGATCTGCCAGCGGCCGGAACGCACAGGATCGTCGCCGTTACGCAGAGATTTGCCGGCGGCCTTGGCGGCGGCGCCGTCAATATTATGGCCGTGTTCGTCCTTAATCCAGCAGGGCAGGCCCCACTCTTCGAACAAATGCACACTGTCGTCAACGTGGCGGCCAAGGTCATAAATCAGATCTTCACGGACCAGGCCCATAAGGTCGGTGCGCACCATGCGGACGTAGTCTTCCGGGGTGTTTTTTCCAATGTAGGTGTTGATGGCGGACAGTCCCTGCGCCACAGCGCCGGAGCGCTCAAGGGCGGCCTTGTCCACCAGCATGATTTTCAGGTCTTTCGCGTAGGCGTCAGCCCAGCGTACGACTTCAATAGCCGCGCCGCAGCACCCCATGCCGCCGCCGACGAGGAGAATGTCAACATCGTGTTCTTTCACGACAGGTTCAGCAATGGGAACGCCTCTAACCGCTTCCTTAACGGGAATCATCGGCATAGTGTATCTCCTTACTAGCTCTTTATGTAGTTATGGCGCAATATGACCTAGCGGCCATGCTCCATGTATGCGGCGGCCTTGCCCGCGTCCTGCACGTCAAACTTCTTGCTCATGGCGTCTTTGGGAGCGCCGGCAATGGAGGTTTGCGTGAAGAGCAGTCCGTTTTCCAGATCGCCGGGGGCGGGCTTGCCGTCATAAGGCTTGATGGAGCCTTCAGGAGTGGTGCGGATGGGGAATTTAAAACGCTTCACATTGCCGTTGCGGAATTTGACGGTCCACATGATGGAATCAGCGGAACGCAAGGGAATACAGACGCCGCCCATGGGCGCGAAGTCGGCATAGGGACGGCAAGAGATAGCGCCCTGAGGGCAGATCTTTACGCAGGAATAGCATTCCCAGCAGGCCTCAGGCTCCTGGTTGTAGGCCTTCATTTCATCCGCATCCAAAATCATCAGGTCATTTGGGCAGATGTACATGCAGGCAGTCTTTTCGCCACCCTTGCAGCCGTCGCACTTGGACGGTTCGACAAATGTCGGCATAGGAAATCCTCCAACTTGCTAAAAGTGTTGAACGACAGTCCATTTTCAGCGCAATA
>JAIRVN010000178.1 GCA_031253875.1 Deltaproteobacteria bacterium
GCAATATTGGTATTCTTCAGATCGTCATACAAGGCGACCACCATGGCAGCGGCATCCACGCGCAGGTTTTCGTATGTCTGACGGGAATCCAAATCGCCCTCGATCACGCAATAATGCCTGTCAAAAAGGCTCAACGCCAATGCGGCGTCAGGGACAAGCAGAGCATAGGGAGTCCCGGACTGGCGCAATCGATCCACCAGGCTCATGGCCGCGCTATTAGAGCCTGCCACGATCACGTGCCCGAAGCTGGTTGCAGGTAATGCGCGAGGCACGATTATCTTGATCCGGGCTTCCAGCCAAGGGCCGTACACAAAGCGGATGAAGGTGAACGGTATGACGAGCATGAACAATACAATACCCGAAAGCAGCACCACGATGGTGAAGACTTTGCCAAGATCGCTGTCAAAGGTGATATCACCGAATCCCAAAGTCGTCATAACCGTGAACGCCCAGTATACACCTGTAATCAGTGAATATTCCTTCTCTTCTGCCAGCATGATGAGATGGAAAAGAATGCTGTAGACAGTGATGAGCGCCACCAGAAGCAGCAACAGACGCAACATGAACAACATGTTGCGCTTATTGCTTTCCAGGGACACGAAATGGGCCAGTTGGGAAAAGATGAATTTCATGAGCGCCCTTCCGATGCGAACACGCGCTGCTCACTCCGTGTCCTGTGCAACCTCTTGCTTCAGCGCCTGATAATCGATCTTGCCCGTGCCCAGCATGGGCAAGACGCATTCGCGCACTTCGTCTACCTTCCACAAGGAAGCAAAGCCGGCCTTGCGCAACATGGCATTCAATTCGCCAATATCCATCTGCTCGGGTCCCACGGCGATAATTCGCCCTTGCGGGTCATCGATAAGCGCAAGGTGCGGATTCTGTTCTTGTCCCGCGCGCAAAACCGTCTCCATGGCAGCGAGGGACACCATTTCCCCAGCGCGCTTTACAAAACGCCTGGCGCGCCCCAGAAAATAGAGCGCGCCCTCTTCAATGCGGAAAAGATCACCGGTAGGATACCAGTCCGCATGTGCGGAGGCGGATATCCGTACCCTGGGATCCGTACCGTCAAGATAGCCGGAAAATACGCTCTCGCCCCGCACATAAAGCTGTTCCTCGTATATCCGGCACTCAAGGCCCGGCAGAATACGCCCCACGGAACCCGGCCTGCCTTCTACATTCAAAGAAATCACGGGCGAACATTCGGTAACGCCATACCCTTCGATCAGCCGGCCTTCCGGGCAGCGCTCGGCAAAAAGCTCCTTCGTGGCCTGCGAGCAGTCTTCCGCGCCAATCATGACCTGCCTGAAAGGCAAGGTTTCCTGGGCCGCCTGAAGTATGCCGTGCAAAAAGCCCGGTGTGCTCATAAACATTGAGGTCTTGTATTCGACCGCAGCCCTGGCCAGGGCCGGGGCGTTGGCTGGATCCGCTATGCATACGCTCGGCACGCCGCAAACCAGCGGCAGCAGTATGTTGCTCAAAAAACCCAGAGAATGAAAGCCCGGCAGGCAGCATAGCAGGCTCATCCGCCTCACGTTCAGCGGTTCACCCATGCACATGGACAGCAGATCCCGCAAGTTGCTCATCACATTGCGGTGCGTAAGGGGCACGGCCTTTGGCAGCGCCTCGGAACCGGAGGTAAACAGAATCACCGCTGTGGCATCCAAATCGCCGGACCAGTCAAATCCGAATATGGAGGCGAAAGCGGTACGCCCCAAGCGGCTCGTATCCATATCTTCCAGATAGGCTGCCTGGGCTCCCGGCGGCACGCCGCGTCCGTACATGCGCCTGCTGGTCAGCACATGCGTGACTTCCGCCAGACGAGCGCAATGCGCAAGCTGGATGGAGTCCATACTGTAGTTCAACATGACGGGTGTCCTGCCCGCGCCCAGGCAGCCGGCAAAAGCCGCCATGGCTGCCGCTCCCGCAGGCAATGCTATGCCCACAGTGCGGCAGGGCAGATCGTGCAGCAGAGTCGAAACCGCCTTGGCATACCCCATAAGCGCACTGCGCGGGAAATGCGCCCCTAACGTCACATCCGTCACATCTCCCCGCCGGGAGAAGAGTTCATGGATGGGGACAAGCGGAGGAATGCGTATGGACGCAGCTTCCACTTCGGCGAGCACAGGCAGGGAAGCTGGAAGCGTCTTGTTGAGCAGCAACAAGGCCACATCCGACACCGTACGCAACTCCGCCGGGGCAGGCGCATAGCCGCAGGCGGATTCGATCTGCAAAATCACCTGCACCATGGTCAGGCTGTCGATGCCAAGATCCTCCCGCAGCCGCATGTCGCCACCCATGCCGACAGCGGCCCCGTAGGGTTCCAGCAGCAACAAGGCCGGAGACAGATCCACATCCGGAGAGACTTCGTCGGGTTCGCTGATCACGGGCAGACGCACAGGCATTACGCCCGGCACCACTGGCACCAGGACGGCGTTTTGATTCCCGGCGAGAAACCAGGCGGAAATAATGGCATTAATCCGTTCCACGCTTGCACATTCCGCCGCGCTCGGAGTATGGCGGCGCAACATCAGACGTACGCGTCGGCGCGGCAAAAAAGGCCCGAACAGCAAAAAAGGCGGCAAAAGCTTCAGCAACGTGCGCACCACACCCATGCGTTCATCCACATCCAGGTAACGGGAAAAACGGCTGCCCCACAAACCCTCTGTGCGCACCAGAATCAATTCCGGACGTTCCAATCCCCTGTTTTCCATGGCCTTCATGATACGCCAAACGCCGCTTTTGCCCTTGAGCACATCGCGGCCTTCGCGTTGCAGGCTGCCGCCGGGCCACATAAGCACGTTACGTCCCTGGGCAAGGCTTTCCACGGCCTGATTCACGACCTGTTCCATTGCGGCCGGATCGCCTCCCCGGCTCAAATCCGGAACAATAATCGGATCAAAGCGCTTCGCCATGTATCGGAAGCGTTTGAACACATTCTCATCCATCACCGGACGTGGACGCAGATGCGCGAAATGTGTGTAGACAAGAATCGGATCAATCAATGCGGGATGGTTGGCAAGAATAAGATAGGGGCCTCCAGCCTGCGGGATGGGGTCACCGTAAGGCGTGGTAAAATAGCGGCGTCCCAGCAGGAAAGAAATCCAGCGCACCGCGCGTGAAGCGCGTTTGACATACGGAGGTTCGGAAGGAGTATCCTGCGAATCCTCGGGTACGTGAGAAACAGGAGACATAAGGTTTCCCGCGGGACTCAATCAATCCAAAACGTGGTAGCGCACGGCAGGCTCAAGCAACAGGCCGCTGTTCTCCATCTGCTTCAGCGCCGTTGCCATAGACTTGGCCCGGGCGGTATGCGTCATGAACACCAGCGGCACAGCACGCCGTTCCTCCGTTTTCTGGATGGCCTGGGCAATACTGATGCTCTCGGCGGCCATGGCGCCGGCGAGATCGCGC
>JAIRVN010000015.1 GCA_031253875.1 Deltaproteobacteria bacterium
GCAGAACGAGGTGCCGCAGGCCGCAGTCTCGAGCGGCAGCATCGAAGAGGGCCCCTCGATGCCGATGGGCTTTGCGCCCACGATGGCCACGATGGGCTCCACCGCTTCAGGCGACCAGCCCGCCGCCCCGTCAGCGTCAGCCCGCCTGGTGATGGAAGTCAGCGAAGGCGCGCCGGGAGGGATGAGCATCGGGCTGCATCTGCAGAACGCGCAAGCGCAAGGCGAAGCCATGACCCTCGCCATGGCCGTGACGGTGATCTTCGTGGTTGACAACGACGCGCACGACTTCGTGCCTGCCGCGCTGAACACGACAATCCTGGACGAATTCGGCAACTCCATAACCTGGACGCACGACGCGCAAAGCGGCTATATCCTGACCGTCACCCTGGCGGCGGGACAGAGCGAGCTGCACATTCCGCCCGAAGCCTTCCTGGCGCAGGACGGAACCGGCCTGGGCGATCACCTGCACCTGATCCTGCAAAGCGTGGGCGATGCGCAGGGCAATCCCCTGGACGGCCTTGACGTGAACATCCACACCGGCGACGACAATCCGCCGCTCCATCCGGGCGACCAGGTCGACTTCGCCGTTGTGGACGCGGACTATGGCGCGGCGCATCATTCCCCGCACCATGACGGCGCGGACGCCGCCGACGGCTATGCCCAGGGCAGCGATGTCCTGATAGGCAACAGCAACGGCAGCGACACCACCTACATCTGGAACAACCACAATATGGGGGGAGAGCAGGAAACCATCAAGGACTTCCGCTATGATGCCGAAATCAAGGACTCCCTGCGCTTTGACGACCTGTTCGCCGGGCAGAACCACGAAGAAGCCGCCATCAGTCTGGACAACCTGTTGCTGGGCGGCTCCGCCACGTGGGATGGAAAGAACTTCTTCGCCACGGATGGAAGCTCCACCATCGCCGTGAACCTTGTCGATTCGGTGGCCTCGCTGACGGTGTCCTATCACGATCCCGGCAGCAACCAACAGTACTCGCAGACAATAAATCTTGAAGGCTTTGCCAACCATTTTGACGGCATCCAGGATGCGGCCGAAGTGGCGCACATGCTGTGTGAAATCATCAAGGTCGGCGGCATTGCCTAGTCCCTGCCATCACACCTGAACCAAAGCCCTCCGGTTCGCGCCGGGGGGCTTTTTTCGGGATCTGGACCCCTGCCTTCGCAGGGGTGACGGATAGTAACGCGAGGGCAGGGGTGACGGATAGTGACGCGAGGACAGGGGTGACGGATAGTAACGCGAGGACAGGTTCAGCGGTGAAAAGGCTGTTCCGCTGGAGGAAGTGATGCAGGAACCCCGCGACCGGCAAAGTCGTTAGCGGCGCAGGTTTCTCGTTGCGTTTCGTCGGAAAAAGCATTACATCTTGGGACAAAAAAGGTGCGCCATGAAAACACAAGTCAATGCAAGCGTAAGAATGCCCTCGGCCTTGCACATGCGGGTGGTGAGCCTTGCGGAAAGCCGGCAGCGCACGCCGCACGCGCTTATGCTGCAAGCCATAGAAAGCTATGTAACACGGGAAGAAATGCGGGAAGCATGGCGCCGGGAAGGTATAGCAGCCTGGGAAGAATACCAGCGCACGGGCCTGCATCTGACCGGCGACGAAGTGAGCGCATGGATTGACCAGATTCGCCAGGGCAAAAAGACGCCCATGCCCAAATGTCACGTATAATTTGGACACCGGGAGCTGCGTCCGGTCTTGAACGGGCGTGCCTGTTTCTGGCGGAAAAAGATGAGGACGCCGCAGTCAAAGCGCTCGATGTTATTGGCAACGGTTCAAAAATACTTGAGGACTTCCCGAACGCCGGCCGACCAGCAGAAGATCTGGAGCCGGAACACAGAGAGTTGCTTATCCCCTTCGGTGGTTCGGGGTATGTTTTGCTGTATCGGGTGGAGAATTCGCTCGTATATATCCTGGCCCTCCGTCATCAACGGGAGGCAGGATATTGACGCAATGACCGACACCTCCATCCCGCCCGAAAAACAGACTCCGTAATTACGCATCCATTCCTTGATCCGCGCCCCCCCGGCATGTTTATGCTTGTCCCGAAAGGACACGAACATGCCGACTCCCCTTGCGAACACCAGACAAGACGCCCTGGCCCTGTACCAGGACATGAACGCGCCGGACGAACAACGCGCGCTGCTTGCCGGCGATCTCTTCTACCTGTTGCTGGCCGGCATGGGGCGGCAGGACATCAACCATGATTTCCTCTTCGCCCGTTGCCGCGAAGTGCAGGAACGGCCTGACGGCTACCTCGACCTTTGGGCGCGCGAGCACTACAAGTCCACGATCATCACCGTGGGCAAGACCATCCAGGACATCCTGAACAATCCGGACATCACCGTGGGCATTTTTTCCCACACGCGGCCCATTGCCAGATCCTTCCTCAAGCAGATCAAGCGCGAATTTGAAGGCAACGCGCTGTTGCAGGCATTGTTCCCCCACATCAGCCCGCCGGGAGTTCGGGAAAAACGCGGTTGGGCGGAAGACGAAGGCCTGATCGTCCGGCGCGACAGCAATCCCAAAGAGGCCACCCTGGAAGCCTGGGGACTGGTGGACAGCCAGCCGACCGGCAAGCATTTTTCCCTGCTCATTTACGACGACGTGGTCACCCGCGAAAGCGTGTACACGCCGGAACAGATCAAAAAAACCACGGAATGCTGGGAACTTTCCCTGAATCTCGGCGCCCGCGGCGGGTCGCGCCGCATGATCGGCACCCGCTACCACCTGTACGACAGTTATCGCGACATACTGGAAAGGGGCGCCGCCCTGGCCCGCGTCCATCCCGCCACGCGGGACGGCACGATGGAAGGCGAGCCGGTCTTTCTGACCCGCGAAGCCCTGGACGGCAAACGCAGGGACATGGGGCCCCATACCTTTGGCTGCCAGATGCTGCTCAACCCGGTTGCCGACAGAACCCAGGGCTTCCGCGAAGAATGGCTGCGCTTCTGGGAGCCGAAGAACTGGCAGGATATGAACCGCTACCTGCTGGTCGATCCTGCCGGTGAAAAGAAACACAACAGCGACTATACGGTGATCTGCGTGGTGGGACTCGGCGGGGACGGCATGTATTACCTTGTGGACGGCATCCGCGACCGGCTGAACCTGACGCAGCGCACCCGCGCCCTGCTCACCCTGCACCGCGCATACCGCCCGATAGCCGTCGGCTATGAACAGTACGGCATGAACGCGGACATCGAGCATATCCGCTTCATCCAGGAACAGGAACAGTACCGCTTTGCCGTCACGCGGCTCGGCGGCCCCATGCCCAAAAACGACCGCATCCGCCGCCTTGTGCCCATTTTCGAGCAGGGGCGCTTGTATCTTCCCGCCCGCTGCCCCTTTCGCGACGCGGAAGGCACGCAACGGGATCTGACGCAGGAATTCATCGCCGAAGAATACCTCGCCTTTCCGGTCTCGCTCCACGACGACATGCTCGACTGCCTGTCCCGCATCGTGGATCCGGATCTTGCCGCCTCGTTCCCCCTGGCCTGGGAATACGACATCCACCCCTCCAATCTCCAGGGAGAGCGCTATGACCCGCGAGACCATTAGCCTCCGCCCCGTCACCTGCATGCAGGAACGCATCGCCGTCTTTGATCGCATGGTGGCGGAGCGCCGCATAGGCATGGTGCAATACAGCTTGCCCCGTCCCAGCCTTGTCGCGTGGATGGAAGGCACAGCGCCGGATCGCGCCTGGTTTTGCGTGCTGAAGGATCGGGAGCAGGATGCCTGCGCCGTGTGGATTACGGACTTCACGGGCAAGGCCGCGCTTGTGCATTTCGTCGTCTGGCGCGGTTTCGGGCGCTTGAGCCGCGAACTGTGCTGGGCGGCATGCCGTTGGGCCTTCTCTGGGGGATTATCCTGCCTTATGGGCATCATCCCGGAGATCAACCGTGCGGCCTTGGCCGCCATGCGTGATGCCGGCTGGCAGGAAGTCTTCCGTATTCCACAGGTCTGTTACATTCACCGGCTTGATCGCCACGTGGACGGCGTGCTGTGCCATTGTACTCCAAAATTGCTCCGTGCGGCGTTTCTCCCCGTCATTCCCGCGCAGGCGGGAATCCAGGAAAGCATCTGGACCCCTGCCTTCGCAGGGGTGACGGATAACAACGCGGGGGGCGACGACCGTGAATACGAAGGCAGGGGCGGGGGCGTGAATACGAAGGCAGGGGCAGCGACCGTGAAAGACAGCCTGAAGCGCTACCAACTTCTTACACGAGAGGATTTTATGAAAAAACTGTTCGTTATGTGTCTTGTCCTGTTTCTTTCTCTCGGCGTTTTCGCCTGTTGTGACGAAGCCCAGGCCGGAAATCCCACGGGAGGAGGAGGCAAAAGCGCGCCCTCCTCTCCCCCGCCGCCTGCGCCGGCCCCTATTCCCGACACCACGCCGCAGGAGGCGGAGAGCAAGGCCGTGCGCGACGATGAACGCCGCAAGCTGGCGCAGAAAAAAGGCGTCGGCGGGACAGTGCTGGCCCCCCTCGGCAGGATCGGCGGGGAGAGCCGGGGCGGCAACACCCTGCTCGGCAGGATAGGCGCATGAATATCAAGGAACTCAAAGAGTTCGTCGCCCACCTCGAGGCGCTGCGCGAAGCGCGCCTGGCCGTGTATCGCCAGCTTCGGGATTCCATCATCCCGCACC
This sequence comes from Deltaproteobacteria bacterium, assembly GCA_031253875.1. GTDB lineage: Bacteria > Desulfobacterota > Desulfovibrionia > Desulfovibrionales > Desulfovibrionaceae > WRKB01. The sequence goes on from JAIRVN010000015.1 coordinate 4,663, forward strand.
GGGGCTTTTTTCCCTCGGACACGGAAGAATCCCGCGCCAAGCTCGGCGCCGTGCTGGACAACTATAACAACGCCCCGCTCCAATCCCTGCGGCGCGGCGCGTCCGGCCTGTGGTCCGCCATGACCCCGCCCGGCCTGCCCTGGTGGCATCTGGGTTTTGGCGACCCCAGCATGAGCAGCCTGAGCCTGGACGAGGCGCCCGGCGCGCGGGAATGGCTGGACGCGGCGGAGCGCGTCATTGCCGGGGCGCTCCGGCGCAGCGGTTTTTACCAGAACATCCACGCCGCGAACGAGGAGTTGATCGGCTACGGCTGCATGCTGCTCTACGCGGGCATGGAAGACGCCCGCGACGCCGAAGGGATCTATGAACAGCGCCCCGTCAGCCGTTACGCGCCCTGCGGCTCGTATTCCGTGGCCCTGGACAGCGCGGGCGAGCTGGACGCCGTGGTCCGGCACATCCGCTACACCGTGAAAGAGCTTGCGGACAAGTTCGGGGAGAACAAGCTTTCGGACGCCTCGAAAAACGCCCTGGAAAAAGAGCCGTACAAGCTGGTGGATGTGGCGCATGTGGCCATGCGCCGCCAGGGCCGCAAGCCGGGCAAAGAGGACCGGCGCAACATGGCCGTGGCGTCGTACTTCTACGAGACAGACGGCGAAGACATCCTGAACGAGGGCGGCTACCGGGAGATGCCGTATTTTTTCACCACCTGGACCAGCGGGGTCACCCTGTACGGCCACGGGCCGGGCGATGTGGCGCTGGGCGAAATACGCACGCTCAACTCCATGGAACGCGATGTGCTCATAGGGCTGAAAAAGACCATCAACCCGCCCATGATCACGCCGCCCGCGTTCCGCAAGGGGCTGAAAATCGCCCCCGGCGATCAAAACCCCATGAGCAAACTTGAGAGCGAAGGCACAAAGCCGGCGCAGGAAATCAACTTTCTGCCGGGCCTACAGGCGGTCAGCGCCAAGGTCAACGAGGTCGCGGCGCGTATTGACGAAATCCTGCTGGGCCGCGTCTTTGCCGATCCGTACCTTGATCAGCTTCCCCAAGGCGTGACGGCAACAGCCATCCTGGCCCAGCGCCAGCAGAAAGCGCAGATGATGGGGCCTGCGGTTTCCAGTTACGAGCCGCGCATCCTGGTTCCGATCATCCTGCGTTTCAAATCCCTGCTGGATGAGGCGGGCCT